>JBDSBG010000141.1:0-82110 GCA_039921685.1 Ferruginibacter sp. | reverse complement strand
GATCCAGGGTTTATCACCTTTTATTTTTAATGCAGGGCTGTCTTTTCAGAAACAAAAATGGGGAGTAAACATTGCGTTTAACCGTTCCGGTAGAAGGATCGTAAACGGCGGTACAGATGAAAGTATTGTTCAATTCGAAAATCCCAGAAGCATCCTGGATTTCCAGGCAAACGCCAGGCTCTTTAAGCAAAAAGTCGAGTTGCGTTTTAATATTTCTGATATCCTCAATCAGCCATTTATTATTTACAGTAACAATTTAAAGACAGACAGCAACGGAGGATATGCTCCCCAGGGGCCGAATGAAGATCCAAAAGGGGATGCAATTAATGAAGATGTGGACTATATAAATTATAAAGTGAAAAGGGGAACCGGAATTTCATTGAAAGTGATCTACAAATTTTAATTAATCAATCAACGACTCTTCAACACATAAATCAAAAAACATGAAACGATTTTTAACTATTATTTTACTCCTGTTTTCGACGGGAGTTTTTGCGCAAACAATTACCGAAGTCATCTACCCTCAATTGATCCAGGGCGTTGGGTCCGGAAATGCGGCAGATGACAGGAAGGTTCCGTATGCATGCCGGATGACAGTAGCGGGACTCACACCAAACACGGTGTATCGTGGTTACAACAAATTTGTGACCGACCCAACGCTCACAGACAATGGCCAGGGCAACTACATAGTTGTCGACCCGGCTACCGGCACATTTACAAGGGTAACATCTGCCAGTCTCGCAGTGGCAGGCAGGTATCTTGAATTTACCACTGATGCTTCGGGTAGTTACACCGGCTGGTTTATAAGTGAGCCAACAATTGCGACAACCCATTTTCAGCCGGGAACACAAATATATTTTCGTCTAATGCTGAACGATGGTTTGGGAGGTTCCT
This sequence comes from Ferruginibacter sp., assembly GCA_039921685.1. GTDB lineage: Bacteria > Bacteroidota > Bacteroidia > Chitinophagales > Chitinophagaceae > Ferruginibacter. Next base: position 81,216 of record JBDSBG010000141.1, on the reverse strand, counting down.
TTGTAAATACAAGGATCACTGCCACCAATTTTGTTACCGTATTGGGATTTGGCGCTGGCGCCACTGCCGGAACCGCAATTAGAGGTGCGGCAAATACAGCACTGCTGCCAAAGAATTTTGTTATGCTTTATAATAATGTAGCAGGAACGGGTCGTCCATTGACCGGTACCTTTATTGAAAACGAAGGAACAGACAATACCGTTGCCAATGGCTATGCGCCTTTTTATGAAACAAGTGTAAATGGAATTAGCAACACGTGGGGATCGATCATTCCCAATAATTTAGCAAATGGTGTTAACAATATATCCCAATATGCATTATCGAATGGCGGGCTGTTGAACGCATGCACCGCTGCCAATGGTGTTTATGGATCAACCAATACGGCAAACGCTTCCGGAGGCTTAACAGAGCTGGTAATAACATGTACGCCTACAGGAGGTTGCAATATTAGTCTATCGGCACAGGCCGCAAATGCACTTTGCAATGGAGGTTCAACAGGTTCTGTTACACTTACAGCAACAGGTGGTACCACTCCTTTTAACTATAAAAATAATGGAGGCCCAGCTCAAGCCAGCAATATATTCAGCGGGCTGGCTGCAGGTTCGTATACTTTCACCGTAACAGATGCGAATGGTTGCACAGCAACAACAACAGGAACAATTACACAACCATCAGCGCTTGCTGCTTCTTCAACAGCGGGAACCATTGCATGTAACGGCGGCTCAACAACCGTAACCGTTAGTGCCACTGGTGGAACAGCACCATATACAGGAACAGGAACATTTACAAGAAGTGCCGGTGCTTATACTTTCACCGTGACAGATGCGAATGGTTGCACAGCAACAACAACAGGAACAATTACACAACCGGCAGTATTGGCTGCTACATCACAGGCCGGAACCATTGCATGTAATGGTGGTTCTACAACCGTAACCGTTAGTGCAACAGGTGGAACAGCTCCATATACCGGAACAGGGTCATTTACAAGAAGTGCCGGTGCTTATACCTTCACAGTAACCGATGCCAGGGGATGTACGGCAACAACAACAGGGACAATTACACAACCCGCAGTATTAACTGCCTCAGCGGTAGCAGGAACTATATTGGTTAGCGGTGGAACCACAACCGTAACCGTTAGTGCAACAGGTGGAACAGCTCCTTACACAGGAACTGGTTCATTTACAAGAGGCGCAGGCACATTCAGCTTTACGGTAACAGATAGCCGCGGATGCACATTCACTGCAACCGTTACTATAACAGAGCCAGGAGTATTATCGGCCTCATCAACTTTCGGAACAATAGCATGTTTTGGAGGAACTACTACCGTAACTGTTAGCGCAACAGGCGGAACAGCTCCTTATACAGGAACAGGTACATTTACAAGAAGTGCAGGTGCTTATAGCTTTACGGTAACAGATGCGAATGGAGCAACAGCTACCACAACAGGAACGATAGCTCAACCAACAGCATTGGTCGCTGCTTCAACTTCAGGCACAATTGCCTGTAACGGAGGTTCAACAACAGTAACAGTTACAGCCACTGGTGGAACAGCACCATATACAGGAACAGGAACATTTACAAGAAGTGCCGGTGCTTATACTTTCACCGTGACAGATGCGAATGGTTGCACAGCAACAACAACAGGAACAATTACACAACCAACACTCCTGGCTGCTTCTTCATTAGCGGGAACCATTGCTTGTAACGGCGGATCAACATCCGTTACCGTTAGTGCAACGGGTGGAACAGCACCTTATACAGGAACAGGGTCATTTACAAGAAGTGCCGGTGCATATACTTTCACCGTAACCGATGCCAGGGGATGTACCGCAACAACAACAGGAACCATTACACAGCCAACAGTATTAGCTGCCTCAGCGGTAGCAGGAACAATATTGGTGAGTGGTGGGACTACAACCGTAACAGTTACTGCAACAGGTGGTACTGCTCCTTACTCAGGAACGGGTACTTTTACAAGAGCTGCCGGAACCTTTAGCTTCACAGTAACAGATGCAAATGGTTGTACTTCAACTGCAACAGTTACTATTAATGAGCCAGGCGTATTATCAGCATCATCCACTTTCGGAACAATAGCATGTTTTGGTGGAACTACTACGGTAACCGTTACCGCAACAGGCGGAACAGCTCCTTATACAGGAACAGGAACATTTACAAGAACGGCTGGTGCTTACAGCTTTACTGTGACCGACGCAAACGGGGCAACAGCAACCACAACAGGAACAATTTCACAGCCAACAGCATTGAATGCTGCATCACAGTCCGGCACCATTGCATGTAACGGCGGGTCAACCACCGTTACTGTAACTGCAACAGGTGGTACAGCTCCTTATACAGGAACAGGTACTTTTACAAGAAGTGCAGGTGCTTATAGTTATACTGTAACAGATGCGAACGGTTGCACAGCAACCACAACAGGAACAATAACACAACCAGTGATACTTGCTGCGTCATCGTCTGCAGGAGTTATATCAGTACCAGGCGGTAGTACAACCGTAACAGTTAGTGCAACAGGTGGTACTGCTCCTTATACCGGAACGGGCAGCTTTACAAGGTCTGCCGGTACCTATACTTTTACAGTAACAGATTCAAGGGGTTGTACGGCAACCACAACCGTTACAATCACAGAACCTGCCGGTAACTTCACAGCATCATCCACATTTGGAACAATTGCATGTTTTGCCGGTACAACAACTGTAACGGTAACTGCAACGGGTGGTACTGCTCCATACACAGGAACAGGAACGTTTACAAGAGGTGCGGGTGCTTATAGTTATACAGTAACAGATGCAACCGGTGCGACAGCAGTTACAACAGGAACAATTACACAACCAACTGCCTTAACAGCAGCTTCTACAGCGGGAACCATCCCTACATGTGGAACAACAACAACTGTAACAGTTACAGCAACAGGCGGCACGGCTCCATACACAGGAACAGGAACATTTACAAGAGGTGCAGGTGCATACAGTTATACAGTAACTGACGCACGCGGCTGCACAGCTACAACAACAGGTGCAATTGCCCAGCCAACAGGTTCTAGCCTCTCAGCTACCTCAGTAGCAGGAACAATTGCATGTAACGGTGGTTCAACTACTGTAACAGTTAGTGCTACAGGCGGCACCGCTCCTTATACAGGAACCGGTACATTCACAAGAGGCGCCGGTGCTTACAGTTATACGGTAACTGACGCCAATGGTTGTACTTCAGTAGCAACTGGTACAATCACTCAGCCAACTGTGCTTTCAGCTACAGCTACTGCAGGTACAATTCCATGCGATGGTACAACCACAACCGTAACCGTTAGTGCAACCGGCGGTACTGCTCCTTATACAGGAACCGGTACATTTACAGTCTCTGCGGGTGCTTATAGTTACACAGTAACCGATGCAAGAGGATGTACAAAACTGGTAAGCGGCACCATTGCTGCAGCACAACCATGTAATACAGGTTGTAATTATACTTCTTCAATTACGCAGAATTTCAACAGTACATCAATAAGTGCAGGAAAAACAATTTGGTTCAACAGTGCACTGAAGTTGTACCGCTGCGGAACCGCAACAGTGAATATAACAGTAACGAATGCAAAGATTACTTTCAAACGCAATGGCGTTTTGGTTACGGTAAGTGTACCTGATTCCCGTACTAGTTTTGTGTATGGTACATCAATAGCCACAACACAGTTTACCAATGGGAAATGGGTTACTGTTTCTCCATCTTACACTTTTGACAGGAACCTGTTTATGAGCGGAGTAGCCTATACTGTTCCATCAGGAGGATTGCCAGGAAGTATCAAAGATGTTAAATGGACTGCAGATATCAATATTGATCAGCCAGGCGTGGAAATTAAATGGAAATGGGGCGCAGCGGTTTATTCTCAGTTCTCAACCAACAATAGTGCGCTGGGCGTAAAACCAATTGACTGGTACCTGCAAAATTATTATTTCAATGCTGACAAAGCAGGAACTCCGGAAAATTATAAATCAAGGTTGGTAGCAGGTGGAACCGGCAGCGGTGGTTCAAATTATACAGGCAATTATAGCAGTACAAGAACAATAAGCTGTGGTTGCGGTTACAATAAAGAATCACTTGCGGAAGTTGATTATGTTGAATTGCCGGTAATAAACATGGTTGAAGTTTCTGCCATGCCAAACCCGAGCAGTAATTTCTTTAAACTGGTTATAAAAGCAAACAGTGATCAGGGCCCTGTCGTCGTAAGAGTTACAGATATTTCCGGAAAGCAGGTTGCTATTTATAAGGATCTTATTCCAGCAGATATTAAATCAAATAGCATTTCATTGCAGGTAGGTGAAACATGGAGGAACGGGCTGTACATAGCTGAAGTCATACAGGGCGGGCAAAGGCAGGCAGTGAAGCTTGTGAAAATGAATTGAATTAATTAATAAAGATCATCCTAAAAAACCATGGGCTCCTTATAAGGGCTCATGGTTTTTAGGAATGATAATAATATCATGGTTTCTATAAATTAAAATTTTATGAAGAATAGTTTGTTTATCCTCTGTTTATTTTTCTCATCCCTGGCAAATGCCCAGGCAATCACTGAAGTAATTTACCCGCGGTTTATACAGGGCGTAGGATCAGGAAATGCTGCGGATGACAGAAAAGTTCCTTATGCATGTAGAATGACCGTGACGGGGCTTACAGCGAATACCACTTACCGTGGGTATAATAAATTTGTAACTGACCCAACACTGACTGATAATGGACAAGGGAATTATATTATTGTAGATCCTGCAGGTGCAGGAACATTTACCAGGGTAACCTCTGCAAGCCTCGCAACGGTAGGCAGGTACCTTGAATTTACAACAAATGCTGCTGGAAATTATACCGGCTGGTTCATAGCTGAACCGAACATTGCCACTTCTCATTTTCAACCAGGCACACAGCTGTATTTTAGGCTTATGTTGAATGATGGTGCGGGAGGGGCGTTTGTGAATACAAGGGTCACGGCCTCCAATCCAGTTACTGTACTGGGTTTTGGTGCCACAGCTACAACAGGAACGGGTATACGAGGTTCGGCTTCAGCGATATCTGTTGCAAAAAACTTTATAATGCTGTATGACAATACTTCAGCGACAGGAAGGCCTGTTTCAGGAACATTTGTTGAAAGCGACGGCACAGATGAATCCATTGCCAATGGCTATGCTCCTTTTTATGCGAACAATGTAGAAGGGTTGAATAATACCTGGGGATCTATCATACCCAATAATCTTGCTAACGGTATAAACAACATATCACAATACAGCCTGGGAACTGCCACTTTGATAAGTGCCTGCGTTTCCGTAAATGGAGTGTTTGGATCTACCAACACAGCCAATGCAAGCGGCGGCCTCACTGAACTTGTACTAAATACCAGTTGCACCGTATTGCCCGTTTCGTTGTTAAATTTTGCAGGAACTTCTGTTGAAAACAGGGCATTATTGACCTGGACAACTGCTTCTGAGATCAATCTTTCCAAATTTATTGTTGAGAGCTCAAAAAATGGATCCGACTTTTCAGCAGTTGGATCAAAAACTTCCACCGGCAACAACAGCAGGTATGATTTTGAAAACTTTCTGCCCGCCGGACTTACTTATTACAGATTAAAGATGCTCGATAATGATGGCAAGTACGGGTATAGCAAAATTATTGCACTAACTAATAATGAAAAGGAAACATCTTTGATGATTTCGCCCAACCCGGCAAGAAATGAATTAACGATTACTCATTCGAAAGCATCTGCGGGATCAATGCTGAGGTTGTATAACGCTAATGGACAAATGCTGGCATCTAAGCAGGTTGCAGTAAATGAGGTGCAGACAAGCATGGATCTCAAAACCTTTGCCCCTGGTATGTATATTTTGAAATACAACAATGGCAAAGAAGTGAAGACAATTCCATTCCAAAAGTTATAGAAATTCCTATGTAGGAATTTTAAGGAATTTCTTTTTGTCTCCTTTATAAAGAAATGAAAGAGGGAGTTCGAAATAAGGTAGGTTGGATAGAAGTAGTCAAGATTGATCACTGATTTTGGTTTTCAGATAACAATATTTATTTAATTATTTTATGAAAAAAAACTTATTGCTGCTGGCGGCAACATTATCAATAATTCTTTTGTTTTCACAATGCTCAAAAAAAGGAGATGCCATTGATGAAGCGAAATTCGGGAGTTATAATTTTACAACTTACACAATCGATACAATCCGGTTTCGTGTAGTAATGAATGGGGTAGATTTGACTGATTCTTTACTATCACCAGTTGGATCACAGCGCTGCAATGTAAGCTTTGTTGATTCAATTGGAAAGCTACAGGTTTTTAACGCAGACAACAACCAGTTGTTTTTTGATACTACGATCGTATTGAAGATTGGATTCTCTACCATTTCTATTGTTCAGTTGGGTGCAGGCCAGGATCCTTTCATTGTACCCATACCAGATGAACCGGCGCCTGCCGCAGGAAATTACAAAGTAAGATTTCAATACAATGAACCAGCAAGTGCTGATGTCCCGTTTTTTGATTCGATTCAGTGCATTATTAAATTGAGTGGTGTAGTTGATCCTGTTGATACAATTATTCTCCATAAATATGAATACTCCCGTTTTTATGAATCCACACTCGGAGTAAATTTTAAGATGGCGATAAATAATGCGGAGGATGGAACCCCTTACGATGGTGGTACCAATAACCTGAGCTCAACAGGATTTACAGATTTTAATACTGCCTCGGTATATGGATCAGGCATTGGGGGCCTGGCTTATAATTTTTTGTTGCAGCGGATTTATTAGGGAAAAATGCTGATTCTTTTATTCCACAAGAATCAATTGAAACATTAACAAAAACTGTCTAATAAAATAACCGGGGTATGCAGGGAATTCCTTTTTTTCACTTTAAATGTTTGCGTGAGGATGTAGAAAAAATACATCAGCAGTCTGATGTTCTGAGACTTCCGCCCGAACACAGGGAAATGATCATTGCACACAAAGAAAAGCTCAACAGTGTGTACGATGAATATGAAGACACTTTAAAAAAACTTTCTATCATCATCAAGGAGTACAGAGATCAGCAAATTGCAATACGCCGCTTGATGATCATGCACAAACGGTATAAGAAACTTGTGAAATCACCTCAAAAGAACTGGAAGCGCCCGGGTTCAGGTTTTCCTTTGGAAATTGCGAAGTAACCTTATGATAATATTTTCTTCATAATAATTGCCTTTAGGCTGTAAAACTTCCCTGTACATTCACAGCTCTGACGGGTGCACTCAATGATATCCCTGACAGCCAGGGTGCCTGCATGTTTCAAATTTTTTTTATGAAAAAATTATTTGTTTTTAGTTTAGTGTTTGGCTCAGTTATTTTATTCACTGCCTTCATAAACAGCAGGGAGACAAACCGAAATTATACCAGTCTTTACCAACAAAGAATGGATGCGTTTGTGAATGCAGCCGTGCAGCTTCATTCAACTATCGCTCAGGCAGACACGAATAATACCCAAACTATTGTGCTGATAAATGAGTCGATCAGCAGGGCCAGGAATTGCATGAAGGCGGCCGACTTTTGGTTTCGTTATCTCGATCCGCTTGCTCAAAAAAGCATCAACGGGCCCCTGCCGGTTGAGTGGGAAACAGAAGTGTTCGAAAAATTTGAAAAACCATACAGGCGAACTGGTGCGGGACTTGCAATTGCTGCCGGGTATCTGGGTGAACCAGGTTGGGAGAAAGACAGTCTTGCAAAACTTGTGCAGGCATCTGTTATAGCTATAAATACTTTCAGGGCAGATTCAATAACCCGGTTTTTGGATAGCTACCATCATTTTTATTTGTGCAACCGCTTGTACCTGCTGAACCTTGCCAGTATTTACACGACGGGTTTTGATTGCCCGGACACAACCCAGGTAATTCCCGAGTTAAAAAACATGCTTACGGCTACCCGGGAAATTTACACATCCTTTAATCAGAGTTTTCCTCAAACAAAGTTGCCGTCGGGTTATTTACAATTGTATGATGAAGCGATTGCTTTTGTCAATACCCAAAAAAATGACTACAGTAATTTTGATCACTTTCATTTTATTAAGGATTACGTAAACCCGCTGTTCAAAATCAACCAGAAACTCATTAACGGGTATAACGTGATAAGCCGCAGTTTTGTTGATTATACAATCAATGATACAGCTACATCCATTTTCAGCAAACAATTATATCGTGGACAAAATACAAGAGGCGTATTCCTGCGGATAGAAGATAAAGAAACATTGAAATTGATTGACAGTTTTGGAAAATTACTTTTCTATGACCCGATCTTATCTGCAAACAACCAGAGAAGTTGTGCCTCCTGCCATAAACCAACTGAATATTTTACTGATACAACACGTGCGACTCCGCTACAATTCAACAATGAACGGGATCTATCAAGGAATAGCATCTCTCTTATTAATGCCCAATACAATCATCTTGCAATGATGGATGGCCGGCATATCTCACTACAGGATCAGGCAAAAGATGTAATTACAAATCCACTAGAAATGGCCAGTGATGAAGGTGAGCTCATGCAAAAAATACTTAGTTGCCCTGATTATAAAAAGATATTAAAAAAGTTGATGGCTTATATCCCTGAACAGGAAAGCATATCAATTGCCCAGGTCGCCTCAGCGCTTACGACATACTATTGCAAATTTGGGAATGCCGATGCTGCTTTTGATGATGCCATGAATAAACATGGTGAGCTTACAAGTGATGCCGAGAAGGGATTTAATCTCTTTATGAGCAAGGCTCAATGTGGCACCTGTCATTTTATGCCGCAATTCAATGGTGTAAAACCTCCTTATATCGGTTCTGAGTTTGAAGTTTTGGGTGTGCCTGCAGATACAGCATACAAAGCCCTGGGTAATGATGTTGGAAGATATATGGTAAACCAGTCTGGCGAAACATTGCATGCCTTTCGTACGGGCTCCCTACGCAATATAACCCACACTGCCCCCTACATGCATAATGGCATATTTACAAATCTTGACCAGGTCATTGAGTTTTATAATGGTGGAGGGGGATCCGGTAAAGGATTGCTGGTACCAAATCAGACGCTCTCGAGTGAGAAATTGAATCTTACTGTAGACGAAAAAAAACAGCTCGTTGCTTTCTTACAATCCCTGGATGAAAAAGTTTTGTTTGAAGCTCCACCAAAAAAGTTACCTGTTTCGACAACGGGTGCGCTCAATAAAAGAAAGGTCGGAGGGATTTATTAAAATATTATTTTAAAGAATACACGATGAATACAAAACAGCTTTTACTGTGGATATGTTTCCTGACAAGTTTTTTTTGCTGCGATGCACAAAAAAAAATGAAATATACATTTCCCGATGACATTGCAGATACTGCGAAAAAAGATTTTGTGAAGCAATTTTACCAGGGCATGACCCTGTATAAAATAAGTTGTGGAAAATGCCATAATAAATTGGTTGATGGCAAAGAGTTAATACCCAATTTTTCTTTACCCCAACTCATGGATTATGAAATAAGGATCTTCCCGGAACATAACGGGAAGCTGACGGATAATAAAGTTACAGATGATGAGTTGCCGAAAATTATCCTGTTTCTCAGGTATAAGGAGAAAAATAAAATAAGGGCGAAATGATTTTTTCACAGCTGCTGACAACTAAAATAGCGAATAGTGCCACATTATAAAACAGTTACAGTTTTATATTAGCCTTAGCTATTTTTTCCATCTTTTCCCGAGGTTTATTTTCATCTCACTTCTCATTGGCCAGGCACATTTAATAGCAGCTTTTATTGCCTTTTGGAATAATCCTGGATACATGCTATGAAAGTATTCTACTTACGAAGCATCTTTTGATTCTACACGAATGCAATCCTGCATGCCCTTTTTGTTTGAAAATTGATGAAATAAAAACTGGGTTGAATCTTGATTGATCCAAATAAGGACCAACTTTTTATACCAATTTTTAAAACCATGCCAGTTGTACATTCCCTTTGCATTGGATAAGATAATCGAATGAGATATAAGGGAGAAACTGAAGGCGATGAAGATTTGGTTGCTGTTGGATCGATCCTGGCACTTCCGTAACTCAAGGTTAAAAACAGGTTTGGATCGCTGTGCGTCTTACCGGCACTGTCAGTTAAAAAAGCGAAATGGAATCTGTACTCAAAACAAATCCCCGCAGAATTAGATTATGGCTCGAAACAATCGCGGCAGATGTCATAGTGGAAGTCGCAAGATGATTTTTATAATTTTGTGAATCTACGGAATACCACACCATATTAGGATCAACGCCCCCAATAATTCCACGCTCTGCAACAGGCGCAATGGTAGAATCATTCCTTATTTGCACGTTCCCGTTTTTTGGCTAGCCATACCTTATTGCTGCACCTGATAGAAAGTGCCATCATCAAAAATGTTTTTTTCATTTTTTAGTTTAGTGAATTTTTATTTTTGTTGATTATATGTTCAACGCTATATTCAGGAACGGATGATGGCGGGAGGCGGGGCCGGAGAATGATCCGCCTGAACGGTTTTTTAATGTTGTCAATAGCTGACTCTGTACTTTCTGTTGTCTTCAAACTATTTATATGCTCTACAGGATATTTTCTTTTCATAAGGGAAACGGCCGTTTCTATAATTGGATTTAAAGCGGGGCGATCTGCTGGTAAACGTTCAACACTGTCTTTGCCTGCTGAGTTATAACGGGCTCGTTAGCCTTGTTAATTTGTTCGTTTTTGTCAAAGTTTTTTCAAGGTAGTAACCTTACGCCTCTCAACAGCATTATCTCTCACAACAGGGTTTTTTACTGGGTTAAGTGTTGCGGACTATTAAATTTCGTATTTTCAACAGTACATTTCAGCAATAATTTCAATGAGTTGATTAGATAGGTATTTTTTATATTCCATAGCAACATTTATAACTGCTGAAAGCATTAATGCTCATTTAAACTTAAAGATTTTGGGATGGGTTCTAAAGCAAATGAATATTATTTTCTTAAGGGGGGAGGTGAAATGGGAGCAATGATCCGGTCGAAGGATTGGAGTGAAACATCTTTAGGTTCTCCCGATAGCTGGTGCCAAAGCCTGCGTACTGTAGTGGCACTTATGCTCGATAATCCTTTTGGCATGTACATAGCATGGGGTAATGACTATACCCAGTTATACAATGATGGTTACCGCCCGATCCTGGGTGCTTTAAAACATCCGCAGGCATTGGGCATAAGCACCCGCGAGACATTTGCAGAAATATGGGATACCATCGGTCCGATGTTCCAGGATGTAATGAACGGACAAGCGGTTGGATTTCCCGATTTTATGCTTCCTTTAAACAGGAACGGATTTGTGGAAGAATGCTATTTTGATTTTTCGTACAGCCCTATTCGTAACGATGATGGCGAAGTGGGTGGGGTATTGGTTACCGTTATCGAAACCACGAAGAAGAAGAAATCCGAAGAAGCGTTACAAAAAAGCGAGCAGCGATTTCGTGCAATGGCCGATAATATTCCCAACCTGGCATGGATGGCTGAGGCAGACGGGAGTATATTTTGGTACAATCAAAAATGGTATGAGTACACTGGCACCCGTCCGGAACAAATGGAAGGATGGGGATGGCAGTCGGTACACGACCCTAAAGAATTACCAATGGTGCTCGAAAAATGGCAGGGCTCCATTGCAACCGGCGATCCTTTCGAAATGGTATTTCCAATCAGGGGAGCAGATGGCAAATTCCGCCAATTTCTAACCCGGGTTTTACCTGTAAAAGATGATAGCGGCAAAATCATTCAATGGTTTGGAAGCAACACAGATATCACTGTTCAAAAAAAAATAGAACTTGCCCTGAAGGAAAGTGAACAGCGTTTCCGCGACACCGTTAAACAAGCACCGGTAGGCATTACAATTTTAAGGGGAAAGCAATACATGGTTGAAATGGCCAATGATGCTTACCTGGCATTGGTAGATAGAAAGCTCACATCGTTTGTAGGGATGCCCTTATTTGATGCTTTACCCGAAGTGGAAGCATCTGTGCGTACACTATTGGATAATGTGCTGGATACCGGGGTTCCGTTTCATGGCAACGAAGTACCCATACCCGTTAACCGTTACGGGAAGGTGCAGATTGGATATTTCGATTTCCTCTACTATCCCCTAAGGGAACCTTCCGGGGAAATTTCAGGGATTATTGTTACCGTTACGGACGTCACGGAAAAAGTAGAAACAACTATAGCAGTTAAAGAAAAAGAAAATCTACTACAATCTATTTTCCTGAATGCCCCCGTTGCTATTGCTGTTATAACAGGCCCTCAGCACAGATACGTATTGGCAAACAAAGAATATCAACATATGGTTAGCCGCACCTCCGAACAACTACTGGGCAAAACGAGTAGAGCCATATTTCCTGAATTAGTAGGTACAGGTACCTTTGAAATTTTTGATGCTATTTACAGAACAGGTGAACCCTTTTCCATTGCAGAATATCCGGTTAAACTGGATAAAAACAAGGACGGTAACGCAGCGCAAATGTATTTTAGATTCTCAGCCGTACCGCTCAAAGATTCAGAGGCCAACTTTGATTCAATCATAATTGTCGCTATTGATATTACAGAACAGGTTTTGGCCCGGCAAAAAATTGAAGAAAGTGAAAAGCGGTTTCGCCTATTGGCGGATTTCATGCCGCAGCATATCTGGACCTCAGATTCGGATGGTAATTTGAATTACTACAACCAGTCTGTGTTCGACTATTCAGGCTTAACAGCAACAGAAATAAATAAAGACGGTTGGATACAAATTGTTCATCCTGACGACCGGGATGAAAATATTAAGGAATGGTTGAAAGCGGTAACTACGGGCAACGATTTTTTATTTGAACATCGTTTTCGCAGGCATGATGGCGAATACCGCTGGCAATTGAGCCGGGCGGTACCCCAAAAAGATGAGCAGGGGAAAATTCAGCTTTGGGTGGGTACAAGTACCGATATCCAGGATCAAAAAGCTTTTACTGATGAATTAGAAAAACAGGTACAAAAACGCACCAAAGAACTTGCTGATACTAATATCGAGCTCGAAAAAATGAACAAAGAGCTCCAGTCCTTTGCGTATATTTCCAGTCATGATTTGCAGGAACCGCTGCGAAAGATCCAGACATTTTCGTCCCAGATAATAGACAATGAATATGAAAACTTATCTCCCAAGGGAAAAGAAATATTCCAACGAATGCAAAATGCAGCTCATAGAATGCAAGCGCTTATCAATGATTTATTAAGCTATTCCCGTACCAGCACCGCAGAAATAAAGTTTGAAACAACCCATTTAAATAAAATTATTCAAGCAGTCAAAGAAGATTTAAAAGAAGAACTCGAACTGAAGCATGCAACGATCGAGTTAGGCGAAATGTGCGAAGCACGGATCATTCCTTTTCAATTCCGGCAACTATTGATTAACCTCGTGAGCAACGCAATCAAATTTGCAAATGCCCACGAGTCTCCTCACATAAAAATCAACAGCAAAACCGTAAAAGGGAGCAAAATATATAATGAAGATCTTGTAAATGATATTTCCTATTGTCATATCAGCATCGCAGACAATGGCATCGGTTTCGATCAGCAATACAGTAAAAAAATATTTGAACTCTTTCAACGCCTGCATAGCAGAGAGCGCTATAATGGCACGGGGATCGGGTTGGCTATTGTAAAAAAGATCGTGGAAAATCATAATGGTGTGATATCAGCCAAAAGTGAGATTGGTAAAGGTGCCACATTTGATATTTACCTTCCTACAAATTAAACATTCGTCCTTAACGGTTTAATAAACCAGCATACACAGTTTGTTAAGTGCGGAAAATTAGGTTGAATAAACTTTGAACTATTTTTAAACAAAAACCAATCTATTTAGTACAAGACAGGCCACTTCGCAATTCTGACAAATTCAAGAAATAAATTAATGACATTAAAAAAAATAACTGTTCTAATTATCGCAATTTCTATTTCACCTTGTTTGCAGGCACAACAAGAATTTAAAAAAGACCAGCAGCAAGTTCAGCAACCAGTTGTAAAGATGTTTGAAGCTTTATCAAATCGAGATTCTTTAAGATTAAAAGCTCATTGCACTGCCGACATTACTTTATACGAATATGGTCAGGTTTGGAATATAGACACTCTGATAAATAAAGCAATTACTATGAATACGGCAACCGATTTTAAACGTAGCAATACTTTCTACTTCATCAGTACCGAAACAAGTAAAAATACAGCATGGGTAACATATAGACTTAGTTCAGCGATTACAAAAGACAAAAAACAAACGATGGTAATGTGGTTGGAAACAGTAGTTTTAGTAAAACAAAAAAAACAGTGGAAGGTAAAACACCTTCATTCTACACTAATCCAAAGAAGTTAAATATTTACGTGAATTGGAATTAATTAGGACCAAAGCAACTTGTACAGCAGCCAACGTATTGGGCTTAACAGAGTGAGGCGCAGCGCAGTTTCGATTTAAGCCTTTGTTGACTGAGCCGGAGTTGGCCTGCTACTTTATTATGGGGTTTGAATAATTGGTAGTGTTTTTTTGAGGATGCGTACGATGCACTTCTGCTAATGGTGTAGGCAAACTTTATTGATTGAGAGATTGAATGTTTACCTGGAATATTTTGCTCTCACTTTTTTATCACATTTGTTTATTCTTTTTTCGATACTGGCAATAGGATACCCTTTGATGTTGATCATCAAAATTTTTCAAGTGTTTTAGTTTGTGGTGCGTATTAATAATTGCCCATTTAGGTGGCCCATTTTTATGAAGGATAGTACTTCCATCATCTTGCCTTCTTTGCTGGCAGGCAAGGCATGGGATTTGTAACTTCAAGGTTATCATTTAGATTACAATTCAACGGTATTTATGGTTCCAGCAAAACAAAGCCAACAAACTGCTACTTCATTGTTAAAGACTGTTGTGGTCGCAATATTTGGTATTCTTCTGATTACTGAAGTCTGGTTCGGATACCAGGTACAGCAACAAGCTGAAGCAAGGCGGGTGCACAAACTTGCATACGCTTTCGTCAATAATGTGTCATTCGGACTTCTTTCTGTAGACATCTGGCGTGACCAGGTAGTAGAAAAAGTCAGGCAGGAAATGGGGAATTTCCGGATGACCAATGAACAGCAGCAGGAACTGCGGACCGCGATTGACGCAAAATTACAAAGTTTGGTCAACCAAACCTTTGCCGAAATCAACAGACCTAAAAAATCGCTGGGCGGCAAGTTGAAGAAAGTTGCCATTAATACATTGGTTCATGAGGAGGAAGTGACTAAAGAAATACCTGGTTTTTCAAAAAAAATTATGGGAGTGCTTACAAGTCCTTCCAGTTATAAAAGGATAGCTAATATCGCAGACACGACCATCGCCCAAATCAGCCGAAAAATCTACGACAGTTCTGTAGCCGCAACAACAGGTATCATGGACTCCATTTATCATTCCTATGGAAGCAGTGACAAAACAAGTTTTGAACTACGGAACAAACAGGAGTCGGATAGGTTAACAAAAAATTGCTTCCAATATCTGGTTGTGATAACCTCCTGCGCCGCTTTAATGCTGTTTGGCTGGATCATTTTTCGCCGTAAGAAGAACCTGCGCCCGGTATTATATGTATTCTGCGCACTTGGTGCGTTGGTATTGTTGTTCTCTGGCATAAGTTTACCCACCATGGAAATTGACGCAACTCTCGCAACCATGGATATACGTTTCCTGAACGGTTCCCTCAATTTCAGAAATCAAAGCCTGTTTTTTCAGAGTCAAAGTATTGTTGATGTAATCAGGCTACTTGTCGGTTCGGGTGGCATGGCATCCATTATTGTAGGTTTGATGATAGCAATCTTCTGCATCGGTTTTCCCATCATCATTCTCCTTGCCTCCGGCATGGCGGTGATCAATCCTGAAAAATGGGGGCAAAATAAGTATGTAGACTATCTGGGGTTTCATGCAACCAAGTGGAACATGGCTGATGTACTGACGGTAGCGATCCTCATGACCTTTATAGGGTTTAATGGTATTATAGACAACACATTATCAACACTTGATTACGCCGAAGAATCTATAACCAGCGTAACCAGTAATAAAACAGCGATTGAACCCGGCTATTTTTTTTACCTGGCGTTCGTTGTTATAAGTACCGTACTTGTAGCAGTATTGAAACGCACCAGGAAAATAGAAATGACGGAACAATTAGCTATAAATCATTCTGAAACCTTACACTATCATGAGTGACAAGATCGGCAATTCAGCCTACAGTTTCCGTTTTGCAAAACTACTTCTTATTGCAGGTGTCAGCATTATCTTACTGATAGAAGCATGGTGCGGATATCAGATGTATTGTTTGTCAGCAGAGCAGAAAGCACATAAAATGGACTATGCTTTTGTAAACAATGTAGCGTATGGCCTCTTTTCAGTAGACTCCTGGCGCGACCAACTACTAAGTGCAGCAAAAGAAGAAGTAAAGGATTTCCGGTTAATGCCAGAGCAGGATGCATATCTCAGGAAAGAGATCAACGAAATAATGCGTGCAGTTGTGGATCATGCATTTGAAGTGATTAACCGGGAACAGACCTCGTTTCGTGGGAAACTGAGAAAATTTGCAGTCAAGACTTTTGTCAATCGAGGTAAAATAGATAAGCAGGTGCCGGATATGACCAACAACCTGATGAAGGAGATCACAAGACCTGCAACCTACCGAAAATTATCGAAGGCCGCTGATACAGCGCTCTCGCAAATTGGTAAGGCTGGCTATGACAGTACTGTAGCCGCAAATCAACTGCTGATGGATTCCATCTTTCGCATACATGATGTTAGTACCAGAGCTGCGTTTGAGCAAAAAACAGTGTCGAGACTGACCCAGATCAAAACAGAAACATACCGGTACGTATATTGTATTCTTGGTTGCATTTTTATAATATTGCTGCTTTGGCTGCTGCTGCGCAATCAGCGGAACTTGCATGTTTCCCTATATCTTCTTTCCGTTGCCTCTGCCATGATCATACTAACGATCGGGCTTTCAACAACTATGATAGAGATCGATGCAAGGATTGACAAAATGGAATTGCATTTTCTTGACAAGACCATTTCTTTTAAAGATCAGGGGCTGTTTTTCCAAAGTAAAAGTATCATCGAGGTTGTGATACTTTTGCTAAAGACCGGCAGGGTCGATTCACAGGTTGTAGGCTGGCTTATTTTGGTGTTCAGTGTATTATTCCCATTTATGAAACTTTCTTCCACAGCGGTGGCACTCATGAGTGAGGACAAATGGGCGAAGAACAGGTTTATCCGTTATTTTGCTTTTGAATCCGGTAAATGGAGCATGGCAGATGTTATGGTGGTCGCATTCCTGATGACCTATATAGGTTTCAACGGCATTGTCGCTAGCAGGCTCGAAACATTAAATTACAACCATATTCCCATTACAAGTATTAGTACCACTAACACAATGGTACAGCCAGGATACATTATTTTTTTATCGTTTGTTATTTATGGCTTCGTGCTGGCTGCTATATTGAAAAAGATCAGCAGGAATTTTACGCAACTTTAGAAGAAGCATAGGATAACGGGAACGGCCGCATCAGGGTCTTGGATCTTGCTGCCTCATCCTCTGAAAAAAGAAAGGAAAAATACAGCATTGAATGCAGCAAAAACATTGCTACTGTGCAAAAGAACTGAATTGAAACAGCTACAAGTTTTTGCTGATAGCTCTTAATGGTATTATAATTGATGAATTAAGTCAAAAAAAACGAATGGAAAAAGTATGGTTAATAACAGGCTGCTCTACGGGTTTTGGCAGGGAACTGGCAAAGTATGTATTATCGGAGGGCTACCGTGTAGCCGTAACCGCCAGGAATACTGATGATGTAAAAGACATTGTTGAAGGATATGAGGATCGTTCAATTGTTCTCAAACTCGATGTGACAAAGCCCCAGGAAATCTCGGATGCTGTTCAGGAAACAAAATCCAAATTCGGTAGAATAGACGTACTGGTAAACAATGCCGGTCTTGGCTATTTCGGCGCGGTAGAAGAAAGCGAAGATGCCGCAGTGAGAAATATGTTCGAGATCAATTTCTTCGGCCTAACAAAAATGATCCAGGAAACCCTGCCGATCATGCGTGCACAAAAAAGTGGCCATATCCTCAATGTTTCATCTATAGGCGGCCTTGTAGGATTCCCTGCTGTCGGTTTCTATAATGCTACAAAATTTGCGGTTGATGGCCTATCCGAATCATTGGCAAAAGAAACAGCACCCCTGGGAATAAAAGTTACGATCATTGCACCAAGTGGTTTTCGTACTGACTGGGCAGGGCGATCTGCAAATAACAGTGCCATCGTTATTGAAGATTATGCAACAACAGCAGGAAAAAATAAAAATGATATTCGTGGCTACAGTGGTAATCAACCCGGTGACCCGGTGAAAGCTGCACACGCAATTGTAAAAGCAGTTAAATCTCAAAATCCTCCATTGCGGTTGTTATTGGGAGCTGCTGCCTTAAAAGGAGCAAGGGCCAAACTCGATCTTCTTAAAAAAGATTTTGATGCATGGGAAGAAACGACGGTTGGAGCAGATGGGCCGAAATAGGGAGCTGTCAATCGTAGTGTTGAGTGATTTAAGATGTTAGGGGAGTTTAATAATAAAAATATTAAACAAATATTTACCGGAAGAAAATTATGAGTTTTCACTATTCACCATTTGCTATTCACCATTCACCATTCACTATTCACTTGCTCAAACAAACTCAATTGCATCAAATTCAAAGCTACTTTCCTTTTTTTCACTTCCCTTAATGGGAGCTCGTTATGTTGAATTGTATAAACAGGAGTTTGTTCATACCTGGAGGCTACAATGATGGACGTATTCGCGGCATGCTCTTCAAATAATTTCTTTGCTAAATCGGGGTGGTTGTTGTCCTTAGATAGATGAGAAAGCAGCAGGTGTGTCATGAATGAAGGGCGGTGTGTTAAAAAAATTTCTAGCGCCTGCTTATTGGATAAATGGCCTTTGCCTCCACGGATGCGGTTTTTCAGGTAAAAAGGATACCGCCCATTCTCCAATAAAACTTCATCATAATTTGCTTCAAGAAATGCAGCATGGCATTTACTGAATTGGCTGGTAACATGAGAACAGGCAGATCCAATATCTGTAAAGACGCCCACCGTAAGATCATTAAAGGTTATAATAAAACTATGTGGGTCCTCTGCATCATGGTTCTTTGGAAAAGCAGTAATAACCAGGCTACCCACATGTATAGGTTCATATGCCTTGAATATTTTTGGTAGCTGCTGTTTGATGCTAATACGGCTATGCGTTAATGTTATACCAGTGATATAAACTGGGAGATCATACTTTTCGCAAAGAACAGGCATGCCTTTAATATGATCTATATGTTCATGTGATATGAAGACCGCTTTTACTTTTTTCATCGAGAGCCCCAACAGTTGCATGCGCTTTTCAATTTCGCGGCAGGATATGCCGGCGTCTATCAATACGGCTTCTGTATCATTGCCAATGTAATAACAATTGCCATTGCTGCCTGAATTAAGGGATGTAATGAATAAAGACATGTGATTGCAAAGAAAACGATTTCACGCAAAGGCACAAAGTAAAAAACAGCAAGCATATGCGCTGCGATGTCATTAACAGAGATTGCTATATCGGCGGGGCTACGGTCCCGACTTATTTTATTTAGTTGCATTCTAATCTTTTTATATTTCGAACCTACGGTTCTCTTTTCCACCAATATTTCAAGGCTACGCCTCTCTTATACAGTTCAACAGCCTTTTAGTTATTAACAGCGGCTATATCAACGATCTTATGTTTCAGGCATATTTTATTTAGTTGCATTCTTCATCGTGTAATATTTCGAACCTACGGTTCTCCTTCTCTAGCTTGAGGATCTAATCAACGGGTTGAAACCCGTTGTTATAATATTACGAGGCTACGCCTCTCTGCTACAAAGTATCAACAGCAGTTTTGACATAAAATCGTTGTTATAATATGGGCCGTGGCTACTTCTCTTTCATTAATAGTTTATTACCGTTTGCAAAGTCATTAACCACTTTTAAGCTAGCTTTGCCGGGCAGTTTTTTAGATCCGCAAAAAAAATTTGTGATTAAAGCATGACAACGAAATGAAAATAATTCCACTGAGTGAAGGGAGTTTTACAATTGATAAAACAAAAATATTTGTTCCTTTTGATAAAGGAAAAGATGATTTGCAGCAAAGGCCCGTGGGAAGTTTACTTGTCGAGATTCAACCTTTCGTTGTAGTTACAAAACGTGATATTATTCTCATTGATACTGGCCTCGGCTTTTATACAGCCGAAGGCAATATGCAACTGCACCAAAATCTTATTGATAATGATATCAAGCCCGGATCTGTCAGTAAAGTTTTGATCAGCCATTTGCATAAAGACCATGCGGGTGGGATTCAGGACAACAGTCATGAAAGGTTAAGTTTTCCCAATGCAACCTATTATGTAAACAAAAAAGAGCTGGCATTCGCTTCTGAAAAGCACAGCCTTTCTTATGAACCCTCCATGTTTTCTTTACTGTCATCTTCTGCAAACCTTGTTCAGTTGGATGACCAGGGAACCATCGAGGGTTATATCCGCTTTGAGATGAGTGGTGCTCATTCACCCTATCACACTGTGTTTACAATCGAAGAAGACAATGAAAAAATATTTTTCGGTGGAGATGTTGCGCCCCAACTCCAACAGATGAAAAATCGGTTTATAGCAAAATATGATTTCGATGGAAAAAAAAGTATGGAACTAAGAAACCAATGGTGGGAACAAGGTAAAAAGGAACACTGGACCTTCTTATTTTATCATGATATTAAATCTCCCTTTTTCATAGCATAGCTAAAAAGGAGGCCTGCCCTAGACAGAGCTGGCCGTTGCTAACCTATGAAAAACACCTAATACAAAAATAGAGTAAAATGTATTACATGTAGCAATTATTAATTTTTTTAATAAAGTATTGACTGGATGCCCGGAAATCGGGCGTATTTCAACAAAAAAATCCCTTTTCGTTAGAAAAGGGACACAGTATTGAAACCTATTTAAGTTAAAAATTCCTTCTTTTGCCTTGCCGTTGGTTCATTCCATTTTGCTGGCGCCTTTTGCGGATTTCGTCCACAAGCTTTCTTCTGAATTCTCCATCCAGCCTGTAGAAATTATTTGAGCGGGCATTTCCCAGTATATTGGTAAACCTTTCCTGGTATTTTTTCTTGATATTAAGGCTTGATTGTTGCCTCTCCAACTCTGGCATATCAACACTTACGGATTTCATTTCAGTTTCAAACTGGGCATGAAGTGGCCAGAATTTTTGGGCTTCTGTCTCAGTAAGGTTTAATTGCTGGGTAACATAGGCCACATACAAAGCCTTTATCTTCTGCTCTTTTTTTCCAGCATCATCAGCGCCATCCTGTGCATATGAAACAGTAAAATTGCCAGTGAGCAATAAAAAATATAGTAAAAACTTTTTCATCATAAATAGATTTAATTGTTGCTGGCTTGAACAACATGCTGTTCAATCAAAAAATTATCAAGCGTTTGTTCATCGATAAAATAAGCATCTTGTTCAGGAAGTGTTTGTTCATCAGTTACCGAAGCAACCAGGGCTGCATTGATGTCTTCACCGTCGTTTTTGAGATAGTTCACGATCTCGTCATCTGCAAGTGCTTCCAGGGTTTTATCAAAGCTTCCATTTTTTATAATATCCATGCCGTCATTTATTATTTCTACGAAAGCAGTGGGATTATTGTCCGGCTTTGATATTTCATTATGAGATCTGTTATCAAAAACACTAAAAAGGCTAAGACCCAATATCCCCGTTATCCCAGCCGCAATGGCATACCTGAAAACAGCCGGCCGTGGTTTCATTTCAATAACACGGGGTTTTTGCCCCGAAATCTTATTTAAAATGTCTCCAGCAAGGCTATCGAAATAGCCGAACGGAACCTTGAAGACATTTTTGTGTTGTACAGGGGCAAGGAATGCAGGATATTCTTCTAAAACGGGACTTTCATTTGATTTAATCTTGTTCATGATCGCATCTGCCAATCCATCAAAATACCCTTCGGGCACTTTCATTTCCAAAACGGGTACATCAAATTGTGACATATCAGGCTGTTCATATAAACGCTGCTGGATATCCGAAGAAAGCGACCCAAAATAACCATCCGGAACTGAATAGACATTTATGTTGGAAATGTCCGCCAGTGGGCTGTTTAGCTCTTTTAATTCGTTATATATGTGTACATTTTTGTGCATTGCCTACTGTGACCCCGGTTTAAGTGTTAAGTTTAACGGTTTAATATGTAATCTTCTATTTTCTTCACTGCATGATGATAGCTCGCTTTCAATGCTCCTTCGCTGGTTTCCAGTACGCGGCTCATTTCTTCGTACGGCATTTCTGTAAAATAACGAAGATTAAAAACCACCCGTTGTTTATCTGGCAATTTCTGAATGGCCAGTTGTAACTTCCATTCCAGCTTGTTACTGTCAAAATCCTGGTCAGCCTGTATTTTGTTGCTTAAAAAACTGTCTTCATCATTCAACGATATAGATCTTCGTTTTTTCTGTTGCTGCAGGAAGGTAAGGCTTTCGTTGGTTGCAATGCGGTAAAGCCATGTGTACAACTGGCTGTCTTCCCTGAAATTATCAAGGCCTTTCCAAACCTTAATAAACATATTCTGCAAAACATCATTGGCATCCTCATGTTCTACTACCATACGGCGTATATGCCAATATAATTTTTCCTGGTATTTTTTTATGATACGCGTATATGCAGATTCCTTTGTTGCTTCATTTCTAAACAGATACAACAACTCTTTATCATCGGTTTGTTCGGCCATATATAAGTTAAGTAGCGCAAAAATAAAAAAACCGGGGCTTAGAGTGGTATTTATTATAAAAGTTTAAGGAATTAATATAAATGGCATTTGTTTACTCCTAAGATAGAAAACCAGATTACTTGGATAAGCGGATGGTCATAGATGGATGCTTGCAGCCGACTTTGAATAATAAAAGCCATATCTATTCTTAATCTTTTTTTGAACAAAAAAATAAACTAGTTATCAAAAACCCGGGTCATCTTGTTCCAATCCAGGGTATAAAAAACAAAAAACCAATCGCCAGACTGGTTTTTTCAAATATTTCGGTGAATTTACTGGTTGCTAAAAACAGCAAGGCAGGGAATTATAATTTTCTTGCCAGTACTTTCTCGGCTGCAGCAACAATATGTTCTGCATCCAGACCATATTTAACCAACAGGTCCATTGGTTTGCCACTTTCTCCAAAAGTGTCATTGGTGCCAATATACTCGATTGGTACCGGGCAGTGCCTGGCAGCCACTTGTGCAATGCTATCGCCAAGCCCACCTATAATATTGTGTTCTTCAGCAGTCACTGCACATCTTGTTTTTTGTATTGAAGCACGAACAGCTTCCACATCAAGTGGTTTAATGGTGTGCATATTTATCAATTCAACGCTAATTCCTTTTGCTTCCAGCACTTTTGCAGCTTCCACAGCAATCCATACCAAATGCCCGCAAGCAAAAATGGAAATGTCTTTTCCTTCTGACAGCTGTTGTGCCTTCCCGATCTTAAAATCTTCTTCTTTTGTAAAGATGGGCCAAACAGGCCTGCCAAACCGAAGGTAAACGGGCCCTTCATAATTGGCAATTGCTTTAGTAGCTGCTTTGGTTTGATTGTAGTCTGCCGGCACAATAACGGTCATGCCTGGTAGCATTTTCATCAGGCCAATATCTTCCAGTATCTGGTGAGTTGCGCCATCTTCCCCTAATGTTAGCCCGGCATGGGAAGCACAGATCTTTACATTCTTGCCACTGTATGCAATGCTTTGCCTGATCTGGTCATACACCCGCCCCGTAGAAAAGTTAGCAAAGGTGGTGGTATATGGAATTTTCCCTCCAATGGTAAGTCCTGCTGCTATACCCATCATGTTTGCTTCTGCAATACCACACTGGATATACCTGTCGGGGAATTCCTTAATGAAAGGGTGTAATTTTAATGATCCTGCCAGGTCAGCAGTTAATGCAACGATATTTTTATTTTCGCGGGCGGCTTCCAATATTCCATCACCAAAACCACTTCTTGTATCTTTATTTCCTGTTGACTGGATTTCATTCAGCATAATCTATGTTTTAATTTTTTTGTAAAGGTTTGGAATATTAGTTCAATGAAGGATCCTGCCCGTTGAATAAGTTTTCTTCTTTATTCAACCTTAGCTCCCAGTTCCAGGCAGTTTGCATCATATCTTCCAGGTTGTATTTGGGGTCCCAGCCAAGAGCGGATTTTGCTTTTTCATTGTTGGCATATATTGCTGTGATATCACCCGGCCTTCTTTCACTTATCTTGTAATTCAGTGCCTGGTTGGCTATCTTTTCAAAAGTTCTTATTACTTCCAGCACCGTGTATCCGTTGCCGGTACCAAGGTTGAATATCTCACAATTGGTTTGGTTTTTCCCTGCAATCAAATAATTCAAAGCCAGTGTATGTGCATGAGCAATATCAGAAACATGAATATAATCCCTTAAACAGCTACCATCTCTTGTCGGGTAGTCATTACCGTGAACACTCATTTGCGGTAATTTTCCAATGGCGGTTTGTGTAATAGCAGGAACAAGATTTGCAGGCTTTCCAATGGGGATCTCGCCAATCTGGATGGAAGGATGCGCACCAACCGGGTTAAAATAGCGAAGTAAAATAGCATGGATGCTATTGCTGTTTACTGTTTGTTGTACAATTTGTTCACCCATTTGTTTGGTAGACCCATAAGGAGATTCTGCCTGTTGTGTGGGAGTTTCTTCAGTAACGGGTATATCTGAAGGGTTGCCATACACGGTGCATGAAGAAGAAAATACAAAATGAGGAATATTAAATTCAGAGGCGCATTTTAAAATATTGATCAGAGAATTCATATTGTTTTCGAAATACATCAGGGGTTTTTCCACGGATTCACCCACAGACTTATAAGCAGCAAAATGAATGATCCCGTCAATATCCGGGTTTTCCACAAAGATTGCATGCGTATCATCAAAAATGCACAGGTCCACCGTATAGTTCTTTACTTTAACTCCTGTGATCTTTTCTACACCATCCAAAGTATTGGGCTTGCTCCTGCTATTATTATCAACCGAAATAACCTTGTATCCATTTTGAATTAAGTCAACAATTGTATGTGAGCCAATATAGCCACAGCCGCCAGTAACCAATATTTTTTTCATGGCACAAAGAAAATGAAAAAAACGGTAACAGCCACACGCTATTAGCTGTAAGCTGCAAGCCAGATATAATATTTATTAACGACTTTCTTTTACCGGGAACCTTTAACTGATTAAAATGCTATAAGAATCATAAACAGGCTTGTAGCTTGCAGCTAATAGCTAGTGGCTTGCCTTTACAGCTTCAATAAATGCAAAATAAAATAAAACGTTGCCGCCAACAACCCACTGATCGGGATAGTGAGTATCCATGCCCATAAGAGGTTTACCGTTACACCCCAACGCACTGCAGATAATCTTTTGGTAGCACCCACACCTATGATGGAGCCTGTAATGGTATGTGTAGTGCTAACCGGGATCTTTAAAGCTTCCGTCACAAACAGGGTAATGGCACCGGCAGTTTCTGCTGCAACACCTTCAAAAGGTGTAACCTTTGTAATTCTTGTTCCCATGGTCTTGATGATCTTCCAGCCTCCACTCATTGTGCCAATCGCAATTGCAGCGTAACAGGATAGAGGCACCCACCATTCCATGTGGTTCAGGCTATACCTTACCGGGTCATAAGCTATTAAGGCGACCGTGATGATGCCCATTACTTTTTGAGCGTCATTACCGCCATGGCCAATACTAAATGCTGCAGATGAAACCAATTGCAGCCGCTTGAACCAGGTATTGGCTCTGTTGGCATTAAGCCTGTTGAGGAACAAAGTAAAAGTAGCCATGATCAAAAGAATCGATGCGAGCAGGATCCATTTGAAATTCGTAGCAGTAAAGATCACTTTCAGGATATAAGAATCGAAATGCGTTTTCAATTTGGCTGGATCAAACTCCATATTTTTTGCAAGAAACCAGCCCGTTAAAATGAAAACGATAATTGCGATTAGTTTCGGATAAATGCCTTTTCCAAAGGAATGAATGAACCAGAGTGATATAATGAAAGCAATGATCATTCCCACAACAGGCGCAAGAAATATAAATGCAACAGTTTTAAGAATTGGTTCGGAATTGATGGTAGCAAATCCTCCAAAAGCAACTGCAGCACCGGAGAAACCTCCAATCAAAGTATGCGAAGAAGAAGAAGGAATTCCAAACCACCATGTAACCAAATTCCAGAAGATAGCTGCCAGTAAACCGGATACAATTACCAGTAACATGCTGTGGCCATTCACAACTTCTGGTTTTACCGTCTTGGCAATTGTATTGGCAACACCATGGTCCTTAAAAATAAAAAATGCTATGAAATTAAACATGGCTGCCCAAAGAACAGCTTGTCCGGGGGTTAATACTTTTGTTGAAACTACAGTGGCTATGGAATTTGCTGCATCGTGAAAACCATTGATGAAATCAAAGATGAGCGCCAGTGCGATAATAATGATCA
This sequence comes from Ferruginibacter sp., assembly GCA_039921685.1. Classification (GTDB taxonomy): domain Bacteria; phylum Bacteroidota; class Bacteroidia; order Chitinophagales; family Chitinophagaceae; genus Ferruginibacter. The sequence continues at coordinate 54,557 of JBDSBG010000141.1, read as the reverse complement.
AAAAAGTCATGCTGGTAATTTGGTAATTTGTTGATTTGGTAATGAGATGATCTGTACTCGTTCCATATCGTCTCAGCCATTTGCAAATTTTAGGCGTATTTAATGATGATTGATTCGATGACATTTGCAGCATCTTCACATTTATCTGTAACGATCTCCATGATCTGGTAGATCTCTCTTTTCTTTATTACTTCTTTTGCATCCGATTCTGTTGCAAATAATCTCTCAATGCTCATATCAAAAATATCATCACCCTGGTTCTCGATACTATTAATCGCAACAAGGGCATCCGTTATCTGGCGCATATTTTTCATATTCCGCAATTCAGTAACGGCCTTGTGTACCTGCACACAGCCCAGTGCGATGAGATCACCCATCTTCTGTATGCCAATATCATTCGGGTCAACATGGTAAAAATTGATCTTCTTGGCAGATGCATAAATATAGTCAGCGATATCATCCAGTGCAGAAGCAAGGTAATGGATATCTTCCCTGTCAAATGGGGTGATGAAGTTCTTGCCAAGTTCTGTAAAGATCTGGTGAGTGAGTTCATCATTGACATGTTCCATGTCTTCCACTTCTTTTATCAGCCTTCCACGTTTTTCAAATTCCGGTTCGTTTACGATTTCTTTTAGCTTATTTCCCATCTTTACCAGTTCCTCAGCTACGCTTTCAAAAAGTTGGTAAAACACCCTGTCTTTTGGTAAAAATATTTTCAGAATCGTGTTGAATGCCATTGCTTGTTTTTTATTTGGGCAAAAATAGAATTATCACTCTTTGGGCGGGCATATTTAAAATTGATAATAATTTCTTAACACAGAGATAATATTAAATTGTTATTAACTTAGGCAAAATTTGCTGCTTTGAGAGCCATATTACTAATCATTCTGCTTTTGGCGTTTTGCCGGGACTCAAAATCCCAGTTTTTGATGGATATGGTGGATACTACGACAGATATGGGTAAGGGAATGTTATCTATCTATAAGAAATATGACAAGTTAAAGATATCCGGCTATGTACAACCACAGTTCCAGGTTGCCTCAGAAAAAGGTATTCGTAGTTATAATGGCGGCGACTTTGCTGCAAATGTAAATAACCGCTTCATGTTGCGCCGGGGAAGAATGAAATTTGAATATGTACATTTTGCGGAAGGCAAAGGGCCCTCTATCCAGTTTGTGTTCCAGTTTGACGGGTCTGAAAAAGGTTTCTTTGCCCGGGATTTTTGGGGCAGGATATTGGAAAATAAATATCATCTGTTTTCTTTCACAATGGGCCTTTTCGCCCGGCCATTCAGTTATGAGCTAAATCTTAGTTCCGGTGACCGGGAAAGTCCGGAACGTGGCCGAATGAGCCAGTTGCTGATGAAAACCGAAAGAGACGTCGGTGCCATGATTTCATTTGAGCCAAGAAAAAAAGATCATCCACTCCAATATTTAAAAATAGATGCAGGCGTTTTCAATGGCCCGGGATTAAATGCAACAGCAGATTTTGATAGCCATAAGGATTTTATCGGCCGCATTGCTTTGAAACCTTACCCGTTATCAAAAAAGCTGGCACTGAGTATGGCCGCTTCTTATTTTAATGGGGGCTTTTTTCAAAATACAAAATACATATACCGCACAAAAGATCTTGCCGGCGAAAAAATATTTTTGGTTGATTCAGCAACAACTAACAAAGCTGGTATTGCCCCGAGAAAATATTATGGTGCTGATGCACAACTAAAATTAAAACACAAATGGGGTGCAACTGAACTGCGTGCAGAATTTGTGATGGGCACACAAACAGCAACCGAAAACAATAATGAAACCCCGGCTGCCTTATTAAATAATAATGAAGGATACTACATCCGCAAATTCAACGGCGCATATTTCTACTTCTTACAAAACATAGTTAACAACCGCCAGCAGCTTGCAGTAAAATTTGATTGGTTTGATCCCAATACCAAAGTGAGAGGAAAGGAGATTGGAAAAGCAGGAAATAATATCAATGCAACAAATATCAAATACAGCACAATCGGTTTAGGGTATATATATTATGTAGTAGAAAATCTAAAGCTTGTATTGTGGTACGAAAATGTCCGCAACGAAAACACCCAACTCTCCGGGTACACGCAAGACTTAAAGGATGATGTGTTTACATGCAGGCTGCAGTTTAAATTTTAGCTTTGTTAAGTTTAAAAGGTTTAAAAAGTTCAAAAGGTTTAAGAGGTTCACACCTTATTGAACCTCTTAAACCTCTTAAACCTCTTAAACGTCTTAAACGTTTTAAACCCCTTAAACCCCTTAAACCTCTTAAACCCCTTAAACCCCTTAAACCTTTGAAACCTCTCTTAACCTTCACTTAACACAGCCGTAACATTTGCTTAACCTTCCGTTCACGTTGCCGTAACATGCAAATTGTCTCTTTGCATCAAATAAAAACGGCATGAGGCTTATTACATTATTCATAGTACTACTTTCATTTTCATTGTCTGCTGCAGCACAAACAGGGCAGGTGGAAGGGAAATTAACAGATGCATCCGGCTTGAAATTAAGCGCTGTATCTGTAGAAGTGGATGGGATTAAAACAGTAACATCTAATGCAGATGGCAATTTCGTCTTAACGTTACCGGCAGGTAAAAAATATTCTATTAAATTAACTTCAGTTGGATACCAGCAAAAGATCGTTGATGATGTGGAGGTAATTGCCAATCAAACAACAAACGTAAATATTGTCCTGGACCGTGCGTCAAAAACAGAACAGGGAGTTGTAATAAGATCGAGTGCAAGAAAAGAAACCGCAGCTGCATTAATCGCTTACCAAAAAAATACAGCAGTAGTAGCACAGGTTATCAGCGCCGAAACAATTAAAAGATCACCGGATAAAAATACAGGAGAAGTTTTAAAAAGAGTTCCAGGCACTTCTATACAGGATGGCAAATACCTTGTTGTGCGTGGACTTGCAGACAGGTACAACCAGGCAATGTTAAATGGTATTTTATTGAGCAGCACAGAACCTGACCGTAAAACATTCAGCTTCGACATCATTCCTTCATCTATGATTGATAATATTATTATCAACAAAGCATTTATACCTGAGTTGCCGGGTGAGTGGGCGGGTGGATTGATACAGGTAAATACAAAAGATGTTCCTTCAAAAAGTTTCCTTGATGTGCAAATCGGAACAGGCTTTAATACAAGAACCATCGGTAAAGACTTTTACGATTACGAAGGGGGGAAAACCGATTTTCTTGGCTACGATGATGGTACGCGTGCACTGCCTGCCGGGTTTCCAAGGAAAGGAATTTTCTCTTCATTGCTACTAACGGCACAGGATAGGTCGAATCTGGGTGCTTCTATGAAAAATACCTGGACCGCGGAAAAAAGCAATGGATTAAAAATGAACCAGAGTATAATTATCAATGGGGGCTTCAACGCAAAGCTGGGAAAGAAAGTCAAACTTGCAGCTATTCTAGGGGCCAATTATAACAGGAGTTTCAGGAACCTCGAATATCAAAATCAAATTAATTCCTACCAGGATAACGTGGCTGATCTAAGCTTTGACTATTACAATAATAAATACAGTGAAGATATTTTAGCCGGTGCCCTGGGAAACCTTACCCTGCAAATTGGAGATAATTCAAAAATAACTTTCAAAAATTTGCTAAATGTAAATACAACAAATTACTCAACAATAAGAACAGGGAAAATTTATGAGAATGCCTTTAACAGCATAGATGGTGACAACATTAAGGCTACTGAACTTGCTTTCAAAGCGAATACATTTTTTAATACCATGCTTTCCGGTGACCATAATATAAAGCAATACGATGCTAAAATTCATTGGTTTGGAAGCTTCAACATACTGGATCAATATGTACCCGATCAGCGCCGTTTACAATATGTGCAGGATACAAGTGGTGTTTACCTTGCTGATATCGCCGGATCAAATGCATCTCAAAAAAGTGGGAGCAGGTACTTCGGTACTTTAAACGATTATATATATACAGTGGGTGCTGACATTAGCAAAACAATCAAAGTAAAAGGGTCGCCCCAAACTGTTAAAGGTGGATATTTTTTCCAGGTAAAAGATCGTTTGTTTGACAGCAGGCCATTTGCAATTTATCTTCCTTCGGATAATAAGGCTTTGCGTGTGCTTCCTGCAGATCAGCTATTTGACCCTGCTAATTATGGTGATGGTATAGAAAATAAATTAACCCTTAATGAACTCCAGGGTTCAAGCTATCGCTATGTTGCTAACTCTATTTTAAACGCTGGCTTTCTTCAATTGGATAACCAGCTTGGGAATAAACTGAGGGTTGTATGGGGCCTTAGAATTGAAGATTTTGATCAACTCATCGGAAGTACAAAAAGAAGTGATAACAGGTATGTTTACAACAGAACCAGGGATTATCTGCCGGGTATAAATATGACTTATAAGGTAAACAACCTGACAAATGTTCGTGTGTCTGCTTCGCAAACTGTTATTCGCCCCGAATTCAGGGAGCTAAGTACCTTCCAGTTTTATGATTTTGATCTCGGCGCAACGGTTGCCGGAAATACGGCGCTGGTAAGAACCAAGGTTTCCAATTTTGACCTCCGTTATGAATTATATCCAAGAGCCGGCGAGCTGTTTACGTTCGGTGTTTTTTATAAATACTTCAGGAAACCAATTGAAGTTTATTTCAATGCCTCATCAGGCGCTTCCAGCAGCACTTATAATTACCTTAATGCAGATGAAGCCAATAGTTTTGGTGCTGAACTTGAATTCAGGAAAAAACTTGATTTCAATACTGCATTGAAAAACTTCACTGTACAGGGGAATGTATCCTATATCTATAACCGCGTAACAGGCGTTGGCGTTAGTGAATCGAGGCCAATGCAGGGACAAAGCCCTTATCTTTTCAACGCAAGTGTGAATTATGATATTCAGAAATGCGGCTTAAGCACAACCTTACTGTTCAATCAAATCGGTAGAAGGATCGCATACGTAGGGGGAGATGATGGTGAACAACCCGCAATCTGGGAAAATCCACGACCCGTACTTGACCTGCAGGTAGCAAAAAAGATCTTGAAAACAAGAGGAGAGTTAAAACTTAATATTGCCGACATCATTAATAAGAAAGCTATTTTTTACAATGACCTGAATGGAAATAAAAAATATGACGAACCTGCAGACAGGTTCGCTATAAAAAGAAAATACGGAACGAATGTAAGCATCAGTTTCGCCTACAGTTTTAAATAAATAGAATTACATAAATACTCAATAATTAATAAAAAAATAAAACATGAAAAAATTACTCCTTTACGGCCTTGTAATCGCAACGGCTTCTATAGGTTGCCGTAAAATTGAAGTAGATGGGCCTACGACAGTTGTGAATGTAATTGACACAACCGGCAATAATTCAAATGAGAATGTAATCTTGCAGGGCCGTATTTCTGAGAACCGTACATTGAAAGCCCAATATACGTATAAGTTACGTGGACTGGTGTATGTAACCAACGGTGCAATCCTTACGATTGAGCCGGGAACTAAAATTGTAGGGGAAGCAGGAACACCCGATAAAGGTGCCCTGATTATCACACGCAGTTGTAAGATCATCGCAGATGGTACAGTTGACAAACCAATTGTTTTTACTTCAGAAGCACCTACGCCACAACGTGGTGATTGGGCTGGCCTGGTAATATTAGGCAATGCACCTACCAATTCTTCATTTAACGGCACCGCTGGAATAGGTGAAATTGAAGGTGGTATAAACAACAGTGATGGACTTGGACTGTATGGCACTCCCGCAACCCAGGCTCAAAATCCCGCAGATAACAGCGGTATCCTTCGTTATGTTCGTATAGAGTATGCAGGATTTGCATTTTTACCGGATAAAGAGATCAATGGCTTAACCTTTGGTGGCGTTGGTAACGGTACCATTGTAGATCATGTACAGGTTTCTTATGCGAATGATGATTCCTTCGAGTGGTTTGGCGGCACGGTGAATTGTACGCACCTTATTTCTTTCCGCACACTTGATGATGATTTCGATACTGATAACGGGTTCAGTGGTAAAGTTCAGTTTGGCATTGCATTAAGGGATTCTGTTGTTGCTGATATTTCAAAGAGTGAAGCTTTTGAAAGCGATAACGATGCAAACGGAAGTTCGTTGTTGCCGCAAACGGCTGCTGTGTTTTCTAACATGACTGTTATGGGTCCAAAAGCTACATTGGCAAATACAGGTAATAACCTATTCGTCTGGGGCGCACAGATCAGGAGAAATTCAAGTCTTTCTATCTTCAACTCGATCATTATGGGTTATCCAAATGGATTGTATATTGATGCAACCAAAGGTGTTCCCACTGATAATAATATTCCTGCATCTTTATTTGTACAAAACACGATCATTGCTGGTTGTACACAACCTGTGTTATACAGTCTTGGAACAAATGTGAATGTACCAATCACACCGAATACGACAACAACTATTACCGATTGGTTTAATACTGCTGCATACGGAAACAGCATCCTTACTACCAACGCGGAAGTAGGTTTGGGTGATGCATTTAATTACAATGCTCCTGATTTCAATCCAACAGGTTCATCTGTTGCTGCAGGAGGTGCAAGTTTTTCTCATCCTAAGCTTGCTACAGGGTTTACTTCTGTTGCTTATAAAGGAGCTTGTGCTGTAGGAGATACATGGTGGAAAACATGGACTAAGTTTTAATCGATAAGATATACATATTTAAAAAGCAGTCGTAAGGCTGCTTTTTTACTTAGAATAATTTTACACAATGAAGATTATAATTGTACTCTTTGTTTGGATAAACATTTTGTTGTTATTTGGTTGTGAGAATACTGCACCTGTTTCAAAGCACAGGTCAACAGTTGATATGAAAATGCTGGACTCTATCAGAAAAAACAGCGATTCAACGTATTCAGAATTATACGGCCGCAATGATTTTGTAACTGCTGAATATTTCATTTCCAAAAAGGATAGTACAACAACACAGGTGATGAGCGACAGCTCGAAAATTATAAGGCAGGTCATCATCGCAAAAAATAAAAGGAGAATTTATTTTACGCAGTTCTATGCCAATGGCCAATTGATGTTCAAGAACCATCTTGATGATTATGGCCAGTTCAATGGAGAGAGTTCATCATTTTATGAATCAGGAAGATTGAAAAGAACAGGGATCTATAAAAATGGGTTTTACCATGGCAATTGGAAGAATTATGATGAAAATGGAAAGTATATTTCTACAGATGAGTATGACGGGAATGGACAGGAGGTGAATAGTGAATAGTGAATGGTGAATGGTGAAACTGCGAAGTGGTATGGTTAAGTTGGTAATTCGTGTGGGTTTTAATCTATAGAATAATATCTAATTAAAAATCTGTCGTGAGGCTGGTGAATGGTGAACAGTGAATAGTGAATAGTGAAACTGCGAAGTGCTATGATTAAGTTGGCAATTCGTGTGTTTAATCTTTAGAATAGTATCTAATTAAAACGCTGTCGTCAGGCGGGTAAATGGTGAATAGTGAATAGTGAAGCTGCGAAGTGCTTCGATTGAGTTGGCAATTCGTGTAGTCTTAAATTCACAATTAAGAACAGGTCAGGTATTCACCATTGACAATTCACCCATTCACGCATTCACCCTTCACCCATTCACCCATTCAGTATTCACCATTCACCATTCACTATTCACACCATTCACCACAATGATAATAATTCCTTAACGGCAAAAACACCAACCAGCAAATAAAATAAAGCATCTTACATCCGCAATCAAAAGTAAGTTTAATGAACTTCTCTTAAGCAATAGCAAGTTTTAATCATTGCCTGAACCAGCTTTATTCTTATTGCTGGTCTTTTTTTTACAAAGAGTTTAAATCTTGTAAAGGTTTAAAATGCCTAAGATTTTGATTGAAGCGTTCAATATATCAGGAGCAATTAATTATGATCATCATCTAATTAATCAAATCAAAATTTAACTAACGTAATCACGATCATCAAACAAATCAAAGTTTAGATAAAATAACCATGATCATCATTTAAATCAAACAAATCAACGGTCCAGACAATTGATCATCATTTAAATCAAACAAATCAACGGTCCAGACAATTGTTCATCATTTAAATCAAACAAATCAACGGTCCAGACAATTGTTCACCCTTTCATAATATTACCATAACCATTTCTTCATATCAGCTCAGTAGCTTGCATAAACTACATGAAATGCTACTATCCTTAAATCACCGGAAAGAAATACCCGGCCTGCATCAACAGGATGCACTAGACAATGCTTACACTTCTTTTTTTCAGCATCTTATTCAACGGCTCGTAAATTTTCTTGCCAATAGTTTTTCAAAATTATTTGTTTCACTGCTTACCAGTTTTTTTTCAGCATTTAGAAACCCATAAATGCAATGAAGAAAACAAAGCGTGCAATTGATATTTTGGTGATCTCTGATGTTCATTTGGGAACTTATGGTTGCCATGCAAAAGAATTGCTTCATTACCTGCGGAGTATCAAACCAAAACAAGTGATCCTGAATGGAGATATCATTGATGTATGGCAGTTCAGGAAAAACTATTGGCCAAAGAGCCATATGAAAGTTGTGAAGCATTTGATTGGTTGGATAAGCAAAGGTGTAAAGACTTATTACGTTACCGGCAATCATGATGAAATGTTGAGAAAGTTTGTAGGATTAAAATTAGGCTCAGTCCGCATTGTAAATAAAGTTATCCTTGAACTTCCAGGTGAGAAAAAAGCATGGGTGTTTCACGGAGATGTATTTGATGTAACGATGCAACATTCAAAATGGCTGGCAAAATTAGGCGCAATTGGTTATGATACGCTTATCCTGATCAATCGTTTTGCCAATACAGTTTCGGAAAAAGTATTTAAAAGAGGAAAGCTTTCTTTGTCGAAGAAGATAAAAAACAGTGTTAAGTCTGCCGTAAAGTTTATTAACAATTTTGAGCAAACAAGTGCCGACATTGGCATTAGCAATAAATATGATTATGTTATCTGCGGCCATATTCACCAACCAGAGAAAAGAGTCATGACCAATCAGCATGGCAGTATTACTTATCTCAATTCGGGTGACTGGATCGAGAATCTTTCTTCACTCGAATTTGTAAACAATGAATGGACTATTTATAGATTCAACGAAGCCGAATATTCAAAAATGAAGATCGATAAAGAATCTGGCGAGGATGAACCCGATCTTGATACACATCAGTTGTTTGGTAACCTGGTTGATGAATTTAAACAAATGCGTGTATGAAAATATTGTATGCAATACAGGGAACAGGGAATGGCCATATTGCCAGGGCAAGAGAGATCATTCCTTTTTTGCAAGGCGAGCATGACGTGGATATTTTAATCAGTGGAACCCAGGCCGACATTGATCTGCCATTTGCTGTGAAATATAAATTCAATGGGTTGAGTTTTATATTTGGAAAGAAAGGAGGCGTTGATATTTTTGAGACCTATAAAAAAAGTAATATCCGTAAGCTTTTTGCAGAGATCAATGCGTTGGATGTTTCAAAATATGATCTTGTATTGAATGACTTTGAGCCAGTATCAGCCTGGGCTTGCAGACTGCAGCACAAACCCTGTATCTCTGTAAGCCACCAGGCTGCTGTATTGAATAAAAAAGCACCACAGCCGAAACATGCAGATATTATTGGCAAAACAGTTTTGAAAAGATATGCGCCTACAACAGCGCAGTACGGATTTCATTTCCAGGCTTATGATAAAAATATTTTCACCCCGGTGATAAGAAAGGAGGTGAGGGATCTTGTTGCAGAAAATAAGGGGCACTATACTGTTTATCTTCCGGCATACGATGACAAACGCATCTTAAAGATTCTACGGGAATGCGGCAGTACCAGGTGGGAAGTATTTTCAAAACACAATAAAAAAGCAATTGAAGAAAAGAATATCATCATTCAACCGATCAGCAATGAGGCATTTCTTAAAAGCATGTCTGCTTCAGAAGGCGTGTTATGTGGGGCAGGATTTGAAACACCTGCAGAAGCGTTGTTCTTAAAGAAGAAACTGATGGTGATTCCAATGAAAACGCAATTTGAACAACAATGCAATGCGGCTGCTTTGAAGAAAATGAAAGTTTCTGTCATAAAGAGCCTAAAACAAAAACATATCGATAAAATAAGAACATGGTTACAGTCCACTCAATATATTGTAGTTAATTATCCTGATAATACTGCGGCAATATTAAGAGAGATCATCTCAACCCACGATCCTTTGAAAACAACAACAATTTTAACGCCCGGAAAAAAAATTGACAGCCTCAAAAAATTCCACAAAGAAAACCTCAAGCTGACGTCTGGGTTCTGACATCTAACTGAGTATTTACAAATCAAACAGAAGCTACACAGATGACTTTCAGCAAAGAAGATTTCGGAAATGATTTCAAATGGGGTGTGTCTACTGCTGCATACCAGGTGGAAGGCGCTCATAACGTTCATGGTAAGGGGCTTTCGGTGTGGGATGTTTTCGCAAATAAAAAGGGAAACATCTACCAGGACCATAATGCAAACACAAGCTGTGATTTTTATCACCGGTATGCGATAGATATTGCATTGATGCGCCAGTTGAATATTCCGAATTTCCGTTTTTCCTTTTCGTGGAGCAGGTTAATGCCGCAGGGAACGGGTGCAGTTAATCCAAACGGGGTAGATTTTTATAACAGGGTGATCGACTTTTGTCTTGAATTAGATATTGAGCCCTGGATTACTTTGTATCACTGGGACCTTCCTCATGAATTAGAGAAAAAAGGTGGTTGGACAAACCGCGAAATTGTAAAATGGTTTGCTGATTATGTAGCCATGTGCATTAATACTTTTGGTGACAGGGTAAAGCACTGGATGATATTGAATGAGCCAATGGTATTTACTGGTGCCGGTTATTTTTTGGGAATACATGCTCCCGGAAGAAAGGGGCTGAATAATTTTTTATCGGCTGCACACCATGCAACACTTTGCCAGGCAGAGGGAGGGAGGATTGTAAGGTCGTTGAGGACTGACAGCAAAATAGGAACTACTTTTTCCTGTTCTTATGTTGAGCCGTTTACAAGATCAGAAAACGACCAGCAGGCAGCAAAAAGAGTGGATGCACTTATTAACAGGATGTATATTGAACCGCTTATCGGTAAGGGATACCCGCTGAAGGATCTTAAATTGTTACAGCGCCTTGAGCCGTTCATTAAAGATGGAGATGAAGCAAAACTAGCTTTCGACATGGATTTTATCGGCATACAGAATTATACCAGGGAACTTGTGGCAGCTTCTTACCTTACACCATTCCTATGGGCAAAGCTTATCAGGGCAGATAGGAGAAATGTTGAAACAACTTTAATGAACTGGGAAGTTTATCCTGAAGGCATTTACCAGATGCTTCATCAATTTAACCAATATAAAAATATTAAAGAACTGATTGTCACAGAAAATGGAGCAGCTTTCCATGATACTGTCGTCGATAACGAGGTGAATGATGAAAAAAGACGAGACTATTTGCAAAAATACATTTCGCAGGTATTAAGAGCCAAACAGGAAGGCATAAATGTAAAAGGATATTTCGCCTGGAGTTTCACAGACAATTTTGAATGGGCCGAAGGATACAAACCAAGGTTTGGGCTTGTGCATGTGGACTTTGAAACTCAAAAACGTATTGTGAAAGCATCCGGGAAGTGGTATAGCAATTTTTTAAAAAAGCATATTAATAGTTCCATGGTTCCTACTTCTGCGATCGTTTCCCTGGGCTACTAAAAGCATGGCTAAAAAAAACTTAACATTGGAAATATTATCTTATTGTTAAGTTTGCCGGCTAAAATAATATGAACAATGGCTAAATCACGAACAAATCCCAAAAAAGAAATACAGGCATATATTCTTGAAACGCTGGGGAAATCTTTGGAAAAAGTAAAGGAAGGGATGAGTGAAAAGAAATTCAACCGTAATATTAAACGGGCAAGTAAGCTGATCGCTGCTGATTTTAAATTCGTTGAAAAAAAGAAAGAGAAGGCAGTGAGCAGTAAAAAAGCGAAGGCGCCGGCAACAGAAACTGCGCAATAAGGGAAATAATTTTATGGCTGAATTTAAGCTGGGAGCAGGTAATTGCCTGCTTCTTTTTTATGTCCTTTCTACAAGTTTGTTTAGATTATTATTCAATTCAATAGGTTAGCCCTGTGGAGAAATATTACGTGCATTACAATCATTGCAGTTGAAGCGCCATTGAATTATTTTTGTGATAAATGTTCCTTACTTACTCGGGGCCCGAGCGTAGATTCAATATTTCAAAAGATCGAATCGATTAATAGCGGGATTATAATAAATCTTGTACACCGTATTGCCGGTTATATTGTAGCAAAGAAAGTCCGCATGTGAAGAATAGATTTTAAAAAACATCGTTTCCTGCGGATAAGAAATTTTTTTCTGAAAATTATTTTCAAGGGTAAACTGTTGCCAGTTAATGCTATCCGTACTCATGTAAAAATTGATCGCCCTGTCTGTGCCGTTGCCAATTGTGTACAGGTATTCCAGTTTGGGTGATAGGGTACGGGTTACTGCATTTTTACGTATTGGTATCACAAAAGAAGAAACAGCCATCGCGGAAATAAATATTGGAAGAAAATAATTTTGCATAAGGCCAGTCTATTTTTGTGAAATTTTTTCTCTTAGTTTTTCCAGGTCGGAACCCGGACTTGTATTTCGTGATTCCCAACTCTGTTTGTATAAAAGCAACTCGTTAATGATTTCGATTGAGGTTACTTTATCCCTCGTCAAAAGTGGTTCAATGAATTTCCTCGCATGAAAATTTGGTGGATTATAGTCCAGCCATACCCGGACAAGCAAATTCAACTCAGTTTTGCCTGGTATTTTTTTCTCGTTCTTTAAACTGTTTAGGGCTGCAGTCATTGCCTCCTTGTTCTCAAGAATGTCTGTAGCTTCGGCTTGGGCCATGTATGCTTTGAATATCCTGTTGATGGTTTGAATGGGGGTCTCATCCTTAATTGCTTTTTGACCAAAAGCAGCTGTTGACATCAATAAAAGCAGGCATGCAACGAAATACTTTATCATAAGGGACAGTTGTGTTGGCTATTTAAAGAAACAACATTTTGAACACATCAACAATTTTTGACAGTCCTTTGCTTTGAAATACTTCCATAGCCGACTATCAAAGGCATAGCCAGGTAACAGCGGCAGCGTTATCGTAAGAAATTAGTAAAAATACCAACAACATGCCCATTAAAAATCGGAACCAAAGAATTTGATGTAATCTCCTGCAATTATGCATTACACCGGGAAGGAAATGGTAAACGCGGGCATGTAACGAGTCTATTTTAAAAAAGATACTTTCCTTTGAATATTAAAATTATTCCTCGAAATTATTTAGAGTTGTGACTTGTTTACATTTCATAATGTCTGTACTTAAATAAAATTTATTTTCCTGACGGTAAACTTCATTTAACATGTAAAATGCCATTACAAACAGGTCGAGAACTAAATTTAATATGGCGATTTAAATTCCCCTTTAAAATACGAAAAATTAAATATTTAAAGCGGGGTATCTGCATCTACGTATACTATAAAAACATAGCCTTTTTCAAAGCTTACATTATTTCCTTTTCTTAAAGCAGTGCCTGGGAGCAACACCTTTTTCACTACAGAAACCGAGTTGTCTTTTGCTTTGTTTTTTAGTTCGGTGGTCAGTTTTATAACTTTATCGTTGTCCAGGTACATTTTTTCTATTGTAAAATTTAAAGTTCCCGCTTTATTCCGCCCTTTTGCTTTTACACTCTCTGTAACCGTTCCGGTTACCTTTACACCTTTATGCACCAACACATAATCATTTACGATTACTTCGTCTGAAGTGATAAAATTTATCACATCCCCAACTTTTGCGTTTTTACTGCTTAAGTCTTGTTGAAGCGTAACGTTAACCGTAGTACCAGCAGGAATGACCTTAACCTGGGCTTCGCAAAAAAAGGGGATTAAAAATAAGATCATTACTATCCTGTATCGCATATAACTAATTTTAATAAACTGCTATAAAGATAAAATAACATTTTTAAATAGTAGTCTTCCCAACTATTCTACGATTTAAGCTGAAAAGTGTCAGAAAACTTGTTGAGCGCTGATCATTTTCGGGCGGATAATTTAATACGGCCAAAAGCAACCATTTTTTTCCTCCAATATGGATCGTAAATACTCGCAATGCTTACTCCTTTTGAGGATGAATTAACAAACATGCCATTTTTCAGGTACAGCCCAATGTGAGAGATTAGTTTGTTTTTATTGGTTCTGAAAAATATAAGATCACCTTCAGCCAGGTATTTAATCAAATAAAACCGCTTTATCCAATCTTTTAAGAATTGTTCAATAGAGGTTCTGGGTATAACTACATTGATATCGTAAACATGTAAAAGCAGTGTTTGCACAAATGCGGAACAGTCAATTCCTTTTTTTGTGGTACCTCCCCACAGGTACGGAGTACCCAGCCAATCATCTATAAACCTGTATAATGATAAGCTTGTTATTTCATTAGGAGAAACGTGAAGGTATTTGGCATATTTTATTTGTATAGGATCGTATTTTATACCAGCGGCCTGCCCATGACTTGCTTCAGGCGGTTTGGATGTTGTAGCTGCTTTCTGTGATGTACAAAAGTGAAAGGTCATCATAAACAGGCAGAGTAATAAAATTTTATGCATAAGCTGTGGAGTTGATAAAATGAGAATTGGGCACAAACCAAAAACTACAAGAATTGATAAAAGTAATAAAAAAAAATACTATTTATTTTTATTATTAATGTAATCTTCTTTAGATTTATAGCCGCAATCAACGGCTGCATTTTCCTTTGAGGACCACACGAAACAATATTTGTCTATTCATAACTTACAGGATTTGAAACATTCTTCAGTATTTAGGATTGATGAAAAGGTTGCCTTCAGCATGATTGGAATCTGCGTGTTGTCAGTTATCATTCTTGCGTTTAAGTCTGTTTCAGGCAATAAGGATTTAGAAATTAGTATTGTGCATGATGATTCCGTATACACACATTCACAAGCTCATTTTAAGGTGGTGGGACCGAAAGGTAAAATATATGTTTGGAATTTTGGGGATAGTAGTTTCGAATCTTATGCTGATACCACCGCGATGCATAAGTATAAAAAAGCCGGAAGTTATATTGTTACAGTTACCGTTGATGGGCAAAGCAAAGACATCATAAAGCAGGATGTATTTGGTATTACTGAAAACGTGATGGAAAGTCCTGAGGTTAAGATATCATTTCAGGATCCGTCTTATGTTAATAATGCCGTTACTTTTTCAGTTAATTTTTCTGGAGATGCTTCTGTGGAATGGTATTTTGAGAACAGCACCCAGCCTTCCAGTATCAGCACTACCGTAACCAGAACTTTCTCTACAAATGGACCTAAAAAAATTGAGCTCAAAATAAACCCTGGGAAAAAAGATGAAAAGATCATTTCCAGGTATATCAATATTTTGGAAAAGACAATTGAGCCAAGTCCCAGTGATAAGGTTCCCGGCCAGAGAGGAGGGCCTGCTGATAACAGTAAACCCAGGACACAAGTGGAGGCCACACCAGGCAACGTACCACCGATTACAACAAAAGAGGACAAAGACAAAGATAAAGTCGATCTTCCTAAACCCGTTCCTCCTGTAAAGCCTGCAGCATCTGTAGTTACTGCACCAGAAATTTCACAAGATGCCTTTCAGGCTTTACTACGTGAAATAAATAGTAAGAAGCATCCTAAATCACTACAGGATTTCTCACAATATCTGTGTGGTAACCTGAATATTCCCGTAGTTTTCAATGGAAAGCCAATGACTTTTTCTATTATGTACGGTGAGATTAATGATGCCAGTAAAAGAAAGACAAAAAATATTAGTGTAGTCGGTTTTCAATACAGCAAACAAACGCACTGCGTTCAAAGTGTAACGGTTACTGATTAAAAGTTGATGTATCAAATTTGAAGAATTGAATGGTCATTACCATAATTAACTAAAATAAATAACCTTCCATGCCAGCCTTAGACCAGCAGGATATCCTCACTCCATTTTCCGAAGAAACAAAAAGGGTCATTAAAATAGCCCAGGCATATGCAAAAGAAAACTTGCATGCCGCTTTTGGGCCAGGACATCTGTTGAAAGCATTATTGCATAAAGACATTGGTTTGCAGGAATTATTAAACAAGCTTAACCAGGATATTTATTATATCGAAGAATGGGCTGATGTAAGAATAGAATCGAATAAAAAAACAACTGCAAAAACAGAATCTATTCCTGCTGATGCTACCGTGACGGAAGTAATGAATGAGGCTGAGAACATAAGATTGAAATTTGCAAAAGATGTTCTTGAACCCATACACATACTCGCTGCGATTGTAACACCTGGTGTGGGTTTTACTTTTGAACAATTGAAATCATTTCCTTTGCGCCGGGAAGATATCCTGGATTCCTCCGCTGAAACCAGGGATTTGCAATCGGCTTTTGCAAAAGGGAATGGTTCTCCCAATGGTAGCAAGCCAAAACCCGGCTCCCAGGGGGCATTATTAAAATACTGTATCGATAAGACCCTTCTTGCAAAAGAAGGAAAACTGGATGCCATTATTGGAAGAGACAAGGAGATACGCATGATGGCCGAGATACTTGGCCGTCGTTCCAAACCCAATGTACTTATCATGGGTGAACCGGGTGTGGGAAAATCTTCTCTTGTAGATGCCTTTGCAATTGCGATACTCCAGCAAAAAGTCCCCAACCATTTATTCAATGCACGTATTTTCGAACTTGACAACGGGGCTCTGATAGCAGGCGCATCTTACAAAGGGGAAATTGAAGATCGTTTAAAAAATATTTTGGCAGAAATAAAGCAATTTGATAAGGCTATACTTTTTATCGATGAAATACATGCATTGATAGATAAGCACGGTTCTGCAGGTGGAGCAGTGAACATGATCAAGCCTGAACTTGCCCGCGGGGAGATCACTTTGATCGGGGCAACTACAATGGAAGAATTTAGAAAACACGTGGAGCCGGATGAAGCCCTCAGCCGTCGTTTCGAACCATTGGTTGTTGATGAACCAGATGCACTTGTCTGCTTCCAGATGGTAAAGGCGGTGATTTCAAAATATGAGAAGCATCACCAGATTAGTGTGCCGGATGACACTATTAAAGAAACCATCAGGCTTGCAAAAAGATATATAAAAGACAGGAGGCTGCCTGATGCAGCCATTGATCTGGCAGATCGCTCAATGGCTTCTTTAAGAATGATCAACGATACTGCAGAGCCCGCATTAAAACAGTTCAGAACCCAATTTGATCAATGGAACACTGAGTCTGAAGAACTGCATAGTATTGAAGATTGGCAATGGTTATGCCTGCAGATGAAAAATACATTTGGTCCGATATTGTGGAGTTATTTTGAGTCTGAAGAGGATCCAAACCTCATGACAGAAGCTGGTCATGTGAAAACATATATTACAGATGCATTGTCTGCCCTTGACCAGGCTGCGCTTACAAAGCATACGCGTATTGAAAAAGGAGATGTAGCTGCAATTGTTTCGTATAAAACAGGCATACCTATCGGCAAAGTGCAAACGCAGGAAAAAGAGCGATTGCTGGGGATGGAAGATACCATCAAAAAAAGAGTTGTGGGCCAGGATCACGGTATAAAAAGCATTGCAGAAGCAATACTTGAATCACGCTCAGGGCTCAGCAAACCTGGTCAGCCAATTGGTTCGTTCTTTTTCCTTGGCCCCACGGGTACAGGTAAAACCGAACTCACTAAGTCACTTGCTTCTTTTCTTTTCCAGGACGAATCTTTTATGATCCGTTTTGATATGTCTGAGTTCAAAGAGGAACATTCAGCTGCACTTCTATATGGAGCACCTCCCGGTTATGTAGGATATGAAGAAGGAGGATTGCTGGTAAATAAAATTAGGGAGAAACCTTATTCTGTTGTATTGTTTGATGAGATAGAAAAAGCGCATCCTTCTGTCTTTGATATTTTTTTACAAATCATGGACGAAGGGAAATTGCATGATAAACTGGGAAAGGAAGGCGATTTTTCAAATGCTGTGATCATTTTTACATCCAATATCGGTAGCGAGTTTATAGTCGAGTCTTTCAATAGAGGGGAAATACCTCCTTCGAATAAACTGCTTGAAGTAATGAGTCAACATTTCCGGCCGGAATTTCTTGGGCGCCTGACCGAGATCATCCCCTTCGCACCAATGAATGAAGCCATGGTGGAAAATATCCTCCGCATCCAGTTAAAATCACTGTTTGCATTACTGGAAAAACAATCTATCAAACTTAGTATAACAGACAAAGCCACAAAAACCTTGGCCAAACTTGGGTTTACACCTAAGTATGGAGCAAGGCCACTAAATACAGTTATAAGATCACAATTGAGGAGGCCTTTGTCGAGGAAAATTATTACGGGGGAAATAAAAGCCGGCGATTTTTTGACGTTGGATATCGATGATAAAGACGAACTTATTTGGCAAATAAATGAAAAGGCTAATCATGCTAATTAAAAAAAAATTATTTAAGAATGTTTATATTTAATACATAATACATATATTAGTGGTCCAATTCTAATTGCATTATCCTGCATGACTAACTGATCCCTTTCTTAATAATACAAACTAAACCAAACTAATTACAATGGCAGTAGAAAAATACAGTATAGGTGGTACACCTGTAGACACAGACGCCTCGGAAGCCTTTGCCGATATCCCCCAAAACCGGGTAATGATGGTGGAAAAACTAACCGATAAATCGGCATCGAGCCCCGAAGTTGTCCAAGGGCTGACATCCATTGAATCTGTCTTTGAACATTATAAGCCTTCAGTAGATATGAACTTTGAAACCGAGGAAGGAACAACAAGGAAGGAAACACTTCAGTTCTCGTCGGTTGCTGATTTCGGCATTAATGGTATTACTAATCAAAGCAGTTTCCTGAAAGATATTACTACAAAAAAGGAACAGTATCAGAAGATCATTAAGCAGTTAAAATCAAATAAAGTTTTACGGCAGGCACTTACAGATCCTGGCTCAAAGCAAAATGTTATAGATGCACTAACTGCGATGATCTCGGAACTTGAACAAAAGAAATAATAACTAATTAAAATGAATCGGTTTTGGATGCTTTATAACCGTACTCATATTCTAATCACATCAATCAATTTATACCTATGGCGCAGGAACAGGCAAATGCCGCAGAAGAGTCGAAGTTTAATGAACAGGTAGCTGCGAAGAGTGCAGAAAATCCTGGAGAGTTATTAGACACTAGTATTAAACAGCTGGAAGATTTCGGAGGTTTTGATCTTTTTGAAGACCTTATAGATGGTGTTCAAAATATGAATCCCATAAGAAAAGCAAGAAAGAAAATATTTGTAGATGAAGCAGCAAAAAAAACAGAGCGTGAAACACTTAAGAAAAACCTCAAGGTTTGGCTGGAAGCTTTAACGAGTGCAACAGAAATCGCTGATATTGTAAAAAATTGTGACGAAAAATCGGCATCTGCTCAAACAATATTAATAAAAAACCTGAAAGCTGCAGTTGAAAGAACACAACAGTTAGAAACATCTTACAGATCGGTAGGGGCATTTTTTGCTAATACTGAAAGCACTAAAGTGAAAAATGTTTCTTTTATGAATACGGATCCTGAAAAAGTGAGGGATACAGAAAATCCGAGGTTTATTAAAGCCATTGAAGAAGAACTGACTGCCAATTATGATAGGCTTGACATGAAGAACAACTATAGCCTTTTGATCCTTCCGGGATATCTTGGTTCAAACTCCCTGGTAGAAAAATGGGCAAAAATTGCCTTTAAAAATAAAGTACTTCTTGTGACGGATTTCGATAATGTAGAAACACCCGACCTGACAATGGATGATTTTGAAAATGCTAAACTTACAGGAGGAGAAGTTCATCGTTCAAATGTTATCATGACCTGTAACTGGCTGGTTGGAAGAGGTAAGTTCAATGAACTGGATGAAGAGGATGATCTCTATGTACCGCCATCTCCTGCACTTGCCGGAAAAATTTTTAGCACCCTTATGTCGCAGCCTACAGCAGGAAAAAAGCACGGAGGTATGAATGAAATTGATGGTGTTCGTTACGAGTTGAAAAAAAGTGAAATTGCCAATCTCGAAAAACTTGGATTGGTTCCAATGGTTAAAGAATATGGTAAAGTAATGGCATTCTCGGCAAAGACATTATTTAACGGTGATAATCTTGGGCTGCAAACTTATTCTGTAGTTCGTGTATTCGATTATGTTTCCAAAGTGATCATGGATTTTCTTAACAGGCGAACTTTTGAGAATTTCGATGCTGTAACACGTAAAGATCTGAACAGCCAGATTGTAAAATTTCTTGACGGGATTACCGGTCCGGGTAAACTGATCGAAGAATTTACTATAAAAAGATTCGACCAGGATCCTATTCAAAAAGACAAAATATATCTTGACATACACATGAAACCTTATTTTCCGGCAAAAACCTTCATGATCAAACTAGCGGGTCAGAAAGGAGACAATGCCAGCGATTGGGAGTCGGAATATGAACAAGAAAAAAAATAATATTATCCTGGAAAAACCTGCTGACCAAGCGTACTGAATATTGCATCACTTCTTTCCGATGCCCGCAGTAATTATTGCCGGTTGTATCTACAACCAGTGAAATATTCGGGGATCTTATTGGAAGGTTTATGCTTCATTAATGTGCCTGTATAAACACCAATGGCTAAAGCCACAGGTATCGTTTTTTCTAAATTGATCAATATTTTTTTTAATTTTTAAATCCCTTTTTATGTCTTTCAAAGCAAAATTTAAAGTTGCAGGAAAAGAGCGCAATGTGCTCGATTGCCATTATTCACTAAGGCAGGAAACTGATGCAACGGGACGGCCTTCTTCTGTAACGCGTGGTGGAAAAGTAACCATTACCGTTGAATCTACCGGTGATACTTCATTGTTTGAATGGATGACCAACAGTTTCGAAAGAAAAGATGGCTCCGTGGTATTTCTTAAACGTGACAGCGATGCTACACTAAAAGAATTGAAATTTAAGGAAGCATACCTTGTAGACTACACAGAAAATTTCAGTGCTGTTGGTGAAATGGCTGTTACCGAAACCTTTACGCTAAGTGCAAAAGAAATAGAACTCGGAAGTGGAAAACACCAGAACGAGTGGGTTTAGTAAATCTTTGATAAATTAACGGCTGGTATCCCTGGCCGTTAATTTATTCTTAGGATATGTAAGCAGCATTAATTGTTTTTATATAGAAATCTATGTCATTTACTGCCAAGATTAGTATAGATGGGGAAGAACTCAATGTATTGCATTGCGGATTCCGTTTTACACAGGTAACAGACGCTACGGGCAAGCCTACATCTGTTCCCCAGGGAGGAAATATTACCTTATTGCTGGAAAGCACCGGAAGTACAAATCTCTTTGATTGGATGATAAGTCCAACCCAAACTAAAAGCGGCGTAATCACCTTTTACAGGCGAGATTCAATGAGCAAAATGAAGACCGTTGAATTTTCTGAAGCACATTGTGTCGATTACTATGAGACATTTGATCATATTAGTGATACCCCAATGCAGGTTCAGATAGTAATCAGTGCACACGAGATAAAGATGAACGATTCAGAGTTTAGGAATAACTGGCCGGAATAGACAAACCTATATGTAAGATAATTAATTCTTCATGTGATAATTTTTGCATGAGTTAGCTGTACTGTATTTATTATAATCACCATAGAAGATAATCCCTTTTTTATGGCACAATTTGTTGAGATCAGAATTGACATCGAAGGAAAAAGTATAAAGCAGTTTTCTTCTTTTACACTTTCGCAACCTATTTTCGATCATCATGCGTTCAGGCTGGTGTGTCCAACCGAAGCAATCGACGGAACTTCCGGTTCCATTTTTAATTCTTCCAAAAATATTATTGGATCTTCTATCACTGTACAGGTAGACGCTGTGCATGCAACGGGTACACTCCAGTTTGCAGGAGTGATAACACAGGTGGAAGCTGTGAAACACAGTGGTCATACAGGCGATCTTATTATCCATGGATATAGTCCAACGATATTGCTTGATAACGGACCGCATTGCAAGACTTGGGAAAAGAAGGCAGTTAAAAATATCGCCCAGGATGTATTGGAATCCTTTCCCCAGAATTTATTAAAGCCAAAAGTTTCACCTGTTTTTGGTGAAACACTTTCCTATGTGGTGCAGTACAAAGAAACTGCGTGGGAATTTTTAAGCCGCTTAAGTGCTACTTATGGAGAATGGCTGTATTATGACGGGCAAAAATTAATACTGGGTTCTCCGCAGGGCAATAAGGCAAAATTAATTTATGGAAACAACATGCTTCATTTTAGTATGGCCTTGCAACTGAGGCCTGCCGGATTTAAAATGAAGGCATATGATTATATGAACAACGAGGTTTATGAAGGAACACCTTCCAATATTCCTAATAAAGCGGGACTGAGTGACCTTGGTAAGCATACGTTTCAGAAAAGCGAACAGTTTTATGCTACCAAGCCAAAACAATGGCATAACCAGTTCCTAACAAATAAAAAGCAGCTGGAGGATTATGTAAATACCAGGGCTTCGATGCAAAGTAGCAATATGGTTCGTTTCAATGGTAGCAGCGGCCATCCAGGCATACAGGTAGGCGGTATCGTTAGTGTGCAAGGGAAAAATGTATACAACCAGTCTGATGAAACTTTTGGTGATTATCTCGTCATTTCCGTTAATCACAGTTTCGATGGCCAGGGAAATTATTCAAATGATTTTGTTGCAATACCCGCAACTGTGAAGATGCCTCCTGTTACTTCTTTTGAGGAGCCGCGTGCAGAAACGCAAAGTGCTGTTGTAACGGATAATCATGATCCCAAAGGACTGGGAAGGGTGCGTGTAAAATTTCATTGGATGAAAGGGCCGGAAAAAACACCCTGGCTTCGCGTAACCAGTCCACATGGTGGAAAAGGGAAAGGAATGTTCTTCGTTCCCGAAATCGAAGAAGAAGTAATTGTGGGTTTTGAAGGCGACAGCCCGGTAAAACCCTACATTATAGGAACAGTGTATCATGGAAAAGCCACTACGGAATATAGCAATAATGACAACGATGTAAAAGCGATCCAGACAAGAAGCGGTAACAAGATAGTGATGAATGATAAAGAAGGAAGCATTTTCGTAGAAGACAAAGACAGTAATAGTATTAAAATAGATGGAGATGGCAATATCAATGTTTTGTCAAATAAGAGTATTGTATTAACCTGTGGCGACAGCAAGATTGAAATGAAAAAAGATGGAACGATTGATATAACGGGTAAAAAGATAACAATAAATGCCGGGGAAAAAGCGCAAATGGTAAGTAAGCAGGCCTCTTTTACGGCAGATGGAAACGGAGGCGAAGCGAAAATGGATGGAATGAAATCAATTGTAAATGGAAGCATGGAAGCAAAATTAGCCGGTGGCGCAAAAACGGATGTAACGGCAAGTGGTAACGTGGCGGTGAAGGGAGCATTGATAACTTTGAATTAAAACTTATTTATGTATACACATTATGTACAGAAAGGTGAAACAATGGACGGTATTGCAAGGAGATATGGCCTGCCAAATGGTACGGCTGTATTTTATGCCTCTTGCAACGCCAGATTAAAAGTTTTAAGATCGAAGCCAGAAAAAATAAGAGAAGGTGACCTGGTAAATATTCCGGATAACGCGGTTATACTAACAGAAAAAAAATTACTCCATCTCAGAAAGATAAGGGCTGAGTACCTTGCAATGAATGAAAAAATTCTGAGCGAATGGAACTATGAATATAATAAAGTCAATCGGGTTGCAAACCAGGCCGATATGGCTGCAACGGTTGCACTGATTCTTGTAGATCTCGGAAAAATCGTACATGAGGGAGTGAAAACCATGAAACTTTCAGGTTCCGCACTTGAAGCTGCTAACAGGAGTTTAGGAAAGTCTGCCATTGATTTCGGGTACAGTCCTATAGAGAGCATTGTGGAAGAAGGGGTTGCAGAAAGTTTTGGAACTGTACAACCGACTGACGGGCTGGCAACCAGCATTGGAAAGCGAGTCCTTCATTTTTTACTTGTTGACTGGAGTACACCTTCCTTTTGGGCATCTAAGTGGACTGGTGTTGACATAAAGGAAACAAATCACAAAGTTGTGAGTGAAATTGAAACTCAGAAATCAAATATGTTGAAAAGATTGGATGCCCAGATTTCAGCTACGGAATTAAATCTTTTGAAATTAAAAAGAGTGTATAGTGGCGGTGCTCCAGCATTATACTGAGTAAATTTTAAGGCGCACTTATCTGCCAATAAAATGTTAGGAATTCAAAATCATGGTAATCAATATATACAACACTGGTGCGCCCTAAGCAGAGAATCTGATATGAAGAATTCATTTTCAATAACAAAAAAATAAAATGGGAAAACCCGCAGCACGTATATCGGATATGCATACCTGCCCGATGGTAACACCGGGATTGCCGCCAATACCGCATGTTGGCGGGCCAATAACAGGTCCGGGCTGCCCAACAGTTTTGATAGGAGGAATGCCTGCAGCCGTAATGGGAGACATGTGTGTTTGTGTTGGACCACCGGATACTATTATACTTGGATCAACTGGTGTGATGATAGGAGGAAAGCCTGCAGCGAGAATGGGAGATCAGTGTGCACATGGTGGGTCGATTGTGGTGGGGTGTCCGACGGTGTTGATTGGGGAGGTGAGTGGCGCTGCTCCAGCTACTATTGCAGCTATGCCATTAAGTGGATTAATTAGCGTAATGCAAAAAACACAACAGCCAACATCTCAAATAATCGCACAGGTAATTGCCTTAACAAATGCGGCCCAAATAGGAGTGCCTTTTTGTGAAAAGTGTGAGGAACAAAGGCTCCTCTCCAAATAGTTTTTAGATATTTCTGAATAAGTGGCCAAATAATTTTATTCCTAAATAAAGGATATGATAATAAGCTTAGAGCAACTAAAGAAGCTGAAAGAATCTAGAGATAAAATAAAACTAAAGGAATCAGTTTTATTAGTTAAGAAAAATTATTCTCAATGGGTGCAAGGTAAAAATGAGATTGAGGTTATCAAATTTGTTCATGAAATAATTGACCTTTTGGATAAATATGTTATAGACAAGGACAAATATCTTTTTGATTTTGTTAGCTGGAGAATCAAAATCTATTTTGAGATACCATTAGTTAAAGAGTTGGATATCCTTCTGAAAAATAACACCAGCAAGGATAAAGGGGTAGAAAATTTTTTTTTAAGTATTCACTCCGGAACTTATAAGCTTATTCCATTAAATCTTACGGAAATCCAATGATAAGATTTATAAAATTCTGAGCAGGATCAGTTGTTTATATTGTTAGTAAAATAAAATAAGGATAATGGGAGATTCTTTAGATGGTGGGGTTATTGCTGGTTGTCCTTTAGAACTTCAGCCTCCTCCACCACCACCGGAGCCGCCGCCACCCGCTGTTACCATACGGGCAAGTATTTTTTTTGATGGCACATTGAATAACAGAACAAATACATCTCAAAGAATACAGAATACCTGGAATTATAGATTAACTCCATCATTAGTAGGTGGAAGTTATGAAAATGATTATTCTAATGTAGCGAATCTGGAGGCGGAAATTCAAACACAACCTAATACCGAGACTTATAAGGCTTTTTCACTTTATATTGAAGGAATAGGAACGCTTAATGGAGGTAAGGACGATTTATTCCCCGGTGCTGCGTATGGAACCGGCGCCACTGGAGTTAAAGCTAAGGTTAATAGAAGCATAAATGAAATAATAGACAGAATCGGTGATCTTGGAATCAATACTGATAGCCCTCTCACAATCATTCTTGATTCATTTGGTTTTAGCCGTGGGGCTGCTGCTGCAAGGTATTTTATATATCAAGTACTAACTCATGAAAGTGAAATACTTGGTCGAGCTGATGGACTTACGTTACAACAGAGATTACGAAATATAGATTATCATGTAACAAGTGTGGGAATAAAATTTGTCGGATTATTTGATACAGTTGCATCATATGGCAGGCATCATGATGATGACACAACTGATTTGCACTTAGATGCTATTAGTAATGCGGACAGAGTTGTTCAGTTGGCGGCAGCAGACGAACATAGGATTAATTTCCCGTTAACCAACATTGACAGTGCGAGTAATAAAATCCAGATATTTCTCCCTGGGGTACATTCAGATATTGGCGGTGGTTATGTAAATATGAAAAGAGAAGAGGGATTGTCAATTTATAAACTTGATTGGTTATCAAATATTCCTACGGTCAGAGCACGATATGCAACAATATTAAGAAATCAGAGAGATTTCTTAATAGAAAAAGGCTGGTACCTAGATTCGGACTTTATACAGGAATGGAATGAACTTAAAGTTAATAGAGTTGTATCTAATACCTATAGTAAAATACCTTTAAAATTAATGGCTGATTATGCTCGTCAGTATGGACTAATTTTTTCAGGTGTTGTTGATAATTTAGTTGATATGGCTACAATCAAGACAGAGCATATCGATCAATATATTTCCCAATACGGCTCAGCCTCTTATATGAGTCATTGGACGATGCAAGCCACTCCCCGATGGTTGAAGAACTTGAGATACAGCCATTTTCATTATTCAGCAAATTATGATGATATAGGCATGGCCCCTCAATTTTGGAGTTCTACAGAAGGGTGGGAGGATAGCATTGATAATAGGATAGCTGGTGAAAGAAAAAGGAAAATTTATGATGGGTAATAAACGAAAATTGTTTGTATGTCTTTTTTTTATATTTTGGATCATAGATTATAGTTATGCTATGGAAAAATTTAAATGGTTCCCTACAGAATGTGCCCCGGAATTATATCCTATGAGAATAATAAGAGGAGATTTTATTTTTAAGAATGGTGAGTCAATTTATATACCTGATAGTAGAACTATAAACAATGGTTGGGGCGAAGTAGGGTCAATTCATATTGTTGGTGAAGAATTAAAGCCATTGCCAGTAAGATTGCTTATCACGTGGTTTTCTTTTACAGAAGATAAATTTTATGTTGGAAATTTTACACTGCCTTACAATAGAATTCTCGAATTATTTACCCAGGGATTTCAACATCCTCTTACAGGGAAAAGAACAACCTATACTAGGATAATTATAGGGATGGCACCAGGCGGTTTTATCTCGATTTGGCTGGCGGGTAATGGAGTCGTGATCGAACTTTGCACGTTTGAAGCAGAGGAAACAAGCATTGACTGGAAATTAATTAGTGAAGATTTATCTAAAACAAGAAAAGAATTTATTAAAGAAAGATTAGAGGAAGTATTAAATGCGGATGAAATAGCTAAGATTTCAAAAAATATCCCTATCGGGTTGTGGAAAAAATATAAAACTATTTATTCATGGACATTACTTATTATAGGGCGAGTTGAAATTCAAAACATTTGGCTGCGTTTTTACAATGGAGAAAGCCAATTTATAAATTATAAATTAGGTAACCGCCTTGAGGAATTTGGGAAGCCAGTTGTGAAAAAAATAGAAATCAAATGGATTGCTCAGTCGGGAAAAAAGTACTCTGGTTCAGTTTTTTTTGACGAACAAGAGATATTTGAGGCATTTAAAAAATTAAATCCAATAACATCAGGCAGTGTCAAATTACAGATAGAAATAAGTGATGTTGATCAAGGATTAAAAATTTATCTGAGAGACGAAAAATATATTTTGGAGTTAAAGAAATTTATTATAAAAATCTATTCAAGTTAATTTTACCAAGAATTTACTATACTGTCGAAAAGTAAAATTGATCAGTGATATCAATAAGTTCGAAATGACTAAGTTTTTATTTCTAGATGCCGCAAGGACTGCCGGAAACATCTGTATAGCGAAGGAGCTTAATAAAGTCCATCAATCGCTTTATCGAGAAACTGCGGGGAACATATTATTAGACGTTTCACCACATATTTTTTCTTTATCAGAAGACTCGGAATTCTCTAATTGGTATTTTGAGAATGGTTGGGGAAAATCTTGGGGATTAGTCATTATAGCAAAAATGAGCTTTGAAGATTGCTGGATACATTTTCGCAGATTTTTGATTATAAAAACTGACGATAAACGTGAATTATACTTCCGTTTCTACGACCCCCGCGTCCTAAAAATCTTCCTCCCCACCTGCGATAAAAACCAAATCCTCGAATTCTTCGGGCCGGTAGAAAGTTTTATTTGTGAGGGCGATACGAAAGAAGAGGCCATTAGGTTCTGGCACCAGAACGGAGAATTGAAACAGGAAGTTTTACCGGTTGAAAAAATATTTGGAAACATAGTTATACCGGCAACGGATAACCTTTCTTAATTAATGACAAAAAACAGAATACTATGGCATGGAAATCTCTTAACTCATTTTCCGAATCAATGAAAGGCAAGCAGGTTCGCTTCAGAAGCAATTATTCTGCTCCGAATTTGTCTAACCAGT
Organism: Ferruginibacter sp.; assembly: GCA_039921685.1. GTDB lineage: Bacteria > Bacteroidota > Bacteroidia > Chitinophagales > Chitinophagaceae > Ferruginibacter. Next base: position 26,016 of record JBDSBG010000141.1, on the reverse strand, counting down.
TAAACAATAACACATTTTTCCCTGCCACACTTGTCATTCCATCAGGATCTGTCGGCGTAGTTTACCAGGTTCGGGGCATTACGATGTTTATTGGTTTTGGGCGTGACCTGAAAACAGCGCCATCAACATTCTCTCCCGCTTATTATTCAGCAACGATCCAGTTTTACATTGACGATATTAACAAGATCGAAGTTGAATATTGATTAGCGGAGTTACTAAATCTCTACGTTTAATTTTAAAGGCTATGCCACAAAAAAGTAAAACACATATCCCCCTTTTTACAAAACACCTGCATGCGCATAAAAAGTCAGTTGTCAAAAAAAAGTTGCTAAAAAAAGTTACGATCGGGGAGCCGGATTACTTTATCAATTACCTGCCTGATTTTTCGCCTAACAATGGTTTGCTTGTTACGGAAATAACCACCACCGTAGCTGTTACAGCTGTAAGTGATAAGGGTAAATTATTTATTAAGTCATGGGAGCAGGGCCCGGGTGGCAGTGGACAGCCCGCACTTACCGTTTACGATGATGCCGATAAAAAATATAAAAATGAGTTGAAGAATTTGTCGGGTAGGCCTAAAGGTTACTGGACAATAGGCTACGGTCATTTATTGCTGGCCGGCGAAAATTACGATAAAGGCATTTCTTTGCCGGAAGCAGAACGCTTATTCGAATACGACCTGAAAAAAAAATCTGTAAACACTATTAATAAATATGTAACTGCGGCGCTCAATCAGCATCAATTCGATGCACTTGCCAGCTATGTTTTTAACACGGGATCATTAAAGGGAACGAAATTGCTGGCCAATATAAATAAAAAAGACTTTAAAGCTGCATCATTGGAAATGGACATTATAACTTCGGGCGGAAAAGTGATGAAGGGTCTTATTATAAGGCGGAAAAATGAACAAAATATGTGGACAAATGCTGTTTATGAAAATCATCGATAAAATAATTTTAGGCTGTTTATTTTATTTTCTGGGTCCCGTGATTGTTTTTGCACAATCAGAAAATCATATCTCAATAACCGGCCAGTGGAAATGCGTTAAACATGATTTCAGGGGCAAACAAAAATTTTCTTTACAGCAGGCCGGGAAGATAAAATCTTCCGTGTTAACAATAAAAAAAAATACCTTCAGTTACAATAAGCTGTCATTTATTCAAACCTGTACATTCAATTCATGGGAAGTAGCGCCTTATGATACATCAGAGTATACTAACCTTGAACTGATTTTCACAAAACCGGAGCTGGAGCAGGTAAAGGTCTACAGTCCGCTAGATAAGAAGGGGGATTTTGCCTGCTATAATGATTGTTCGCTTTTTTATTTGAAACAGGATACCCTTATAAATGTGTGTGGAGGATATACTTTTTACTTAAAAAAAGTAAAGTAAAGGCATAACATCTATCAAAACACCGCCTTGTTAAACAAGGAGATAAGAATCTTATCCCATCATGCGATAAAAACTTAGTCCCTAAACAATTAATTCCTCTCATAATTGGCAATTATACAAGTTTGTCGTATTTTTATTATTCCTCATATCCACTGAAAATACTATTCCAGAGCGCTACAAGCTTTTCAAGACAAACCCTTTTGAACTTGTACAAATCCGGTTATTTTTCATGTTTCCAAATGTTTTTTACAAGTTATCACCTGCTTATGCAATTTGAATATTACAGCCTTCCCCTGTGCCTGGAAAATTTGATACTTAAGAACAGTGAGCTTGACAAAAAGGATCCTGAAACATATGGTTTTCAACCAGAGGCTGGAAAAAATGAGAAGGTGAGGAAACAACTGGCTAAATGTTCCCTGCAGCAATCTGTTATACAACATGTACATCTTTTACTAACCACGGCATTTGGCGAATTCCCTGCTGATGAAAATTTTGGCTGTGGTATCTGGGAACATGATTTTGATGCCGTATCAAGTGCCCACAAAGTAAAAGAAGCAATAAGGCAATCTTTATTACAATCAATACAGGATAAAGAAAAGCGCCTGTCAAACGCACGGGTGGAGTTAACAATTGTACAGGAAGAACAATCTGAATTTGGAGGAATAAAAAGCATTAAAAAAAAGATCGATGTGCTGGTAAGCGGAACATTACAGGTAACCAATGAACGGTTTCAATTTAGAGATACTTTTTGTGTAGGACCACTTTCATATTAATGAACTGAGTATGCCGGAATCAAGAGAGCAGATAAAAACAAGGATGTTAAAAAGTGCTGCACGTGCATGGAGCCTTCCTGACACTGAAGCAGAAAGTAATTTTGATCCACTTGTATCAATGTTGCTTACTGCATGTTCTGTAGAGCTTGAAAAAATTTCGGGTGAAATAGAGTCCTCACGGGCACGGGTACTCGAAAAAATGGTACAATTGCTTTCACCCGACGCATTTACCGGCGCCTTGCCTGCTCATGCCGTAGCTACCGCTACACCCGTTGAAAGAAGGTCGGAAATTGCAGAAAACCAACAATTGTATTTCACAAAAAAAATACAGGCCGCTTCAGAAAATGATGACACTGAGCGGAAAGATATTTTTTTTACACCAAGCGCTTCCTTTACACTTAATAAAGCCACTGTTCGCTTTATGGCTGTAGGAGATGAATTGTATCGAATTACAAATGGTATCATTAAGGAAACGATTGGCCAGGCAGAACAGGGGAAGGAACTACCCGCCTGCTCATTGTGGCTTGGAATAGATGAGCCTGCAACTACTTTGGACAACTGCTCCTTTTACTTTGACCTTCGCAATGAAGCGAACAAAAAGTTATTTTATCATCAACTTCCCAACGCAGCCTGGCATTGGGACGACAGGCCAATACCGCACGAGCAAGGATATGGTAGCAGGATGATCAGCGGTGAGCAACTTGATTTCAAAAATATTCTTGAAAGAGATGATGATATCACTGGAAAAATAAAAAATAGGGTAAATGCTTTTTACAAACCTTTTTTTATAACACTTAACGATAAAGAGCATATCAGTACTTCGGCTGGAAATGAGATACTGGCTAATATGGTTGTTGAAACCTTTGCCGGCAGAACTGTCCAATTGCTAAAACCGCACAACCTGCGCTGGATATGTATCGATTTTCCACAAACCATCAGTTCTGTAATTTTGAAAGATGTGGTTTGTATCATGAATAGTTTTCCGGTGTTTAACCGGAAAGCACATGACTTTACATACAGGATGCAGGACATTGTTAATGTTATTCCGTTGCAGACCGATGACCTTTTCCTTGATATGGAAGAAGTAGTTAATGACGAAGGAAAAGTACTAAATATGCGTACGTTTCAAAAAAAGGATAATGAATCTGTAAGTATCTTATTAAGAAGCGGAGGTGGTGTTGGAAGATTCGACGAGCGTGATGCCGTAACGGTTGTAAATTCCCTTATCCAACTGTTGAGAGATGAGAGTGCTGCATTTTCTGCGATTGGAAATAAATTCATCAGCAACGAAATGAAGCAACTACAACAGATCATCAATAGGTTGGAGCAGGGAACTTTTTCATCTCAATCACGAAGAGAACAAACACCCTATCTTGTTATAAGAAATAACCCCAAGAATCCCTGGCAAAATGTATTCATTCGTTACTGGAGTACTGCAGGACTTGATGCCAACCAGGTAACAGCTGGTAGTAATCTTCTTGAATACAAAGGAAGTATTCTTGAAAACGGGCGTGCTATACTTGTAAATACAACCATGGGTGGTCATAATAAATTAGGTGCAGCCGATAGTGTACGGGCATTTAAAAGCGCACTTTTATCCAGGGACAGGCTGATAACAGAGGAGGACTTAAAAGCCTTCTGCCACTACCAGCTCGGAGAAAAAGTGACAAGGATCGACATTGAAAAAGGAGTGGATATCTCTCCTGATGGAAAAAAAGGTTTTGTAAAAACGATCGATTTAAAGATTGAGATCAGGAAGAAGGAGTATGAGAAGATGATTGAAAACGGTGAAATTGCTTTCTGGACCGAGAAATTGAAATTGTTATTGGAAGAAAAATCTGTTGCCTTGTTTCCTTACAGGATATTTATTAACCAGTCTATCTAAACGTATTAATGAATAAACAGGATATCATATCGTCATTTCAAAATGAGCTTAAGTATACCGCATGGGATATCAGGGCGGAAGCCTTGCTTGCGGTTGCTTCCAAATCTGGTTTGAACCTTAATGATGTTATGATAAACTGCGATCGTTTTTTTAAACGTGAATTTAGTAAAGATATATTTTCTTCAGAGATCAAGGAGGATTCCAACAAACAGGAATTGGTGGAACTCCATCTTTCGAGAACAGGTATCTATGACCTGCTTCCCGAAGGTTTATTCTTTCAGATACCCCAGAAAAGATCACGGCAAATGAATGTTAGTGATGCGGTATCTGATTATAAATTAAATAAAAAGAAAGAGGAAGGTATCAGAAAATTTTTTCAACCATTTGACAATGGTTTTTTTACTCAACGGCTTCAAATAGAAAAAGAAGAATTTTCTTTATTGGAGGGATTAAGAACAGGAATACTGAATGATTTTTTCATCAATTTCTGGGGACTTCCTGTTACCATTCCCAAAATGTTCATGGTGCCACTTGTGGTGCTTTTGCCACATGCACATAAAATTGCCGGTAACCTTGAACTTACTGCCCGATGCCTGGGTTTTTTATTAAAAGAAAAAGTTAGAATGGTTCAAAAAAAATCTGTAATTTCTTCGGCGGAATATGCTAATCCGTTAAGGATGGGAGATGGGCGTCTGGGGATTGACATGGTTTGTGGCCAGTTTTTTTATGAAGATTGCCCAGTCATTGAAATTAAGATAGGACCGCTTAAGAATTCAAGGATGAAAGAGTATATTGGGGACGGAAAAAGAGCTGAAGTAATTGATACTTTCAATCGCTTTTTTATTCCCGCCGGACTTGATGTTTCTGTTTTGATTGAACTTGCACAGGAAACAACGGACATTAGTGGGATGAATGATAATGCCTATATTGAAGGCGACATGATCCTGGAAAAAGGGGCTGAGCCAATACTAGGCTATTCAACAGTTCTTGGTTGATGAAGTTATTTATGATTTAAATCCAGACAACTGCGAACATGGACAAAGTGCTTACAAATGATCTTTTAAAGTACCTGCTGATATTGGGTGCGGGGGCCGTGGCCATCATGGCAATCATTGCACGCCTGATAGGCACGGTTAAAGGAAGTTTCAAACAGTATCAGAAATCAACGATTATCTATATACTTGTTGCAGCTGTTTTTTTTGCGATAGTAGGGCTGGCTGCGATACCCGGATTGTTTTCCGCTAACAAAACTGCATTTCTTTTTTTGCAGGCATATTTTCTTTTAGCGGGAAGCGCCCATGTTTACTTTTTAAATAAAAGCCTTGCATGGGCGGGTGAAGAAAAAACGTTTCTTTCAGAATTGCTATTTACTCTTCTTTTGTGGATCATCGGATGTATGCTTTACCTGCTGATCCATCATAAACTCAATAAAAACGGATTTGAATATATCATGGCAGCTGCCAGCCTGTTCTTTATAGTTCCATTCTTTTTTTATAATACTTTCCAGAGAGCAATTGCCATACCTCCCAAAATTTTGAAGCAATGGTATTACCCTGTGGGGATTGAAATAGAAGAGCCTGATGACAGCAAGATGCGAAATCTGATTGTCATTAGTTTTGAATTCCAAAAGAGCCCCGCAAACAAACAACTTATTAACTTCAGGGCTAAAGCGCCCAGGGATATGGATTTCGGTCAGTTGTTCTACTATTTTATCAATGATTATAATGCCATGAATACAAACAGCACGATTCAGTTCTCAAATGAATTTGGGGAACCTCATGGTTGGATATTTTATAAAAAGCAAGGCTGGTATTCTTTTATTACAAAATACATTGACACCGAAAAAACGGTTCTGTCGAATAAAATAAAGGAGAATGACGTGATAATTTGTTCACGCATGCAAACTTAAATAAAATATTATGCACGAGAATTATTTTTTGCCGGTTAACTGGGTGGATGGTATGAAGATAAATAAATCTCATTTCATTGCCGAGTCAAATGCACTGGCTTACCAATTGGCACAGAATACCAGTTGCATGCTGCATGAACTGAATTATGGCTTATTGCCAGTATCAGCTTCGGGTGGATCGGTTAAATTGTTTGTTAGTACAGATAACCAAAGAAAGATACAGGTTCGCGTGCAGCAATGCCGTGCAATAACAGCAGGCGGGTATTACATTGAATTCAATGAGGATACTAAAATACAGGGTGCCGTTCTTCCCCAGGTTTTGAGTGAGCCTGTGGGGTTAAAAGAGATAAGGGATAAAGCGGTGGAGTTTTATATTGTACTTACCATTAACCCTTTTGCAAGGCTACCCCACGGAATGGTAGATATGGCTGAAATACCACCAAGGCTGCCCTTTACAGTTCCCACCATTGTTGTTGATCTTATCCCAGTGTCGGAAGTAGCCGGTAATATTCTTGGCGGCTACCAGTTACCGGTAGGAAAGATGTCCATTGAGGATCAACGGGTTTTTATTGAAGAGGATTACATACCGCCATGCACTTCAATCATCAGTCACCCGGGATTACTGGAGATCCATGCCGGCCTTGAGCAGTTTTATGCGAAAATGGAATTGTATGCATTGCAGATTGTTCAAAAAATAATACAAAAAAAGCAGGTGAATGATATGGCAGGTATTGTTCACAAAATATCTGATTACCTTTTATCGTTTACTGCTTCGCGTTTGGCCGAATTGAAATCAGCCGGGGTGGTACAGGCTCCAGTCTATATGATTACAGGTATTGCATCTTTATCAAGAGGAATTAAAAATATAATTGATTGTTACCTGGGAACCGGAAAGGAAGAGTTAATAAACTATTTTACCGAGTGGTGCAATATCAGCCAGGGTGAGTTGGAACGAATTATTATCGATCTTGCCAACCACCAGTATGATCACCTGGATATTAACAGGTCCATTGATAAGGTTACAGAATTTACCAGGATCATTTCAGGCCTTTTCCATAAACTATCAAGGATAGAATATATTGGTAAGCGCAAAGAGGCAGGCATTTTCGTAAAAGAAGAGGCAGTAAATCAACCCGATAATCCTGTTCAAAAGAGAAGAAGTTTTCTTGCAGATTAAAAACAATAATTAAAAATATTTTATGCAACAGATATTAAACAGCCGTGACAGGAACCAGGCTTTTTTAAAATTCTCTTTGTTTTTTATAATTACGATTGTACTGGTGGTAGTCGCTGTGTATTTTAATTTCAACTTGCCGGTAAAAGAAAATAAATTTTTAACCAATGAATTGGCCAATCATCGTGCCCAGGATGAGAAAGAAGCTGGATTCATAGAAAAAATGGATAAGGTTGTTGCCATGCTGAGTTCTATGGAGAAAAGTGCGGACTCGGCCAAAATGTTTACAACTTCAGTGACGAATGGTATCAGTGAGATGAGGGATCGTAAAGATAACAGCAACATGTTTTACAATAAAATGAATGACGCCTTTATAAGGAAATTCACAACCCTTAATGACAAATTAGTTAGCTACTATACGGAGGCAGAAAATCGTAATAAAATAAATGCATTGAGAACAAGTTTGAGAGAACTTATAGATAAACTTCCCGAACAACAACAGGCAGCAGCAAAACAAGCTTATGCTGATCAAATTGAGTATCTGCCCGCCCAATAAAATTAAAAAAGTCTATTGTTTCAATCAGTCATCCAATGTGGTTTACCAGGCATAGCGTTTTTTTATTGTTTTTCTTTTTCTCTAATATACAGGAAGGAATATCACAAGGGAAATCAACGATTGCGGCATCTGAAGATATTTTCAGTGATCTACCCATTAATGACCCTTCCACAAGATCGATCCTTAATCCGGGTGAGTCGGCTGAAGAAAAAATAAGGAAAAATATCTTTGTCTCCGGTTCATTCAACAAGGCCATTTGCTATGTGGGAGAGCCCGTGCTACTCAGTTTTGAATTGTTATCTGCACTAAAAAGTTCTACCACCATCCTGCTGCTTCCTTCATTTGATGGGTTCACACCGATATTTATGGACCCTGACAATTCTTTTCCCAAATTCAGGAAACAGAATAATGTTGAGTTCAGTGTTTTTATTGTTAAGCAGGTACAGCTGCTTCCAGACCGGGAGGGGCCTGTTGAAATAGGCCCCATCTTACTGAATAATAAAGTGGATTATAAAAAGGGTGAAAAGAGTTACAATTATTCCGGCACCGTGAGCAGTATGCCCTTATCGATTAATATAAAGCGACTACCCCTTGCCGGTAAACCGACAAATTTCACTGGGACTGTCGGAAATTTTAGTATTAAAGCATCTGTAAAAGCAAATACTTTTCCAGTAGGAGAAAACAATGAGTTAATAATCGAAGTCGAAGGTGCTGGAAATTTTTATTCATTGAGAGTCCCTTCCGTTTACTGGCCTACGGGGTTTCACAATTTCGATATTTCAGAAAAAGACGAGTTGGATCAAAAATTGTTTCCAGTCAAGGGGAAGAAGATAGTTTCAATTCCTTTTGTTGCAGAACAGCAGGGCGAGTTTTCAATACCGCCCGTTGAACTTAACTTCTTTGATCCGGTATCAGGTACCTATCGCAAATCGTACACAACAGCGCTGCGGCTACAGGTAACAGCTCCGCTTCCAGGACAAAAAATTAATTCGGTGGACGATACACAAACTACCGGCCGGCCAAATAGGTTTTATTGGATATGCATTTTTGCTGCAATTATATTGATACCTATAGTTGTTTTCTACGCAATAAAACAATTTAAAAAAAGTGCATCAACGAAAAAACGTGCTGCAGCCGAGGCTTTAAAACAGCATGCGGAAGAAGAGGTTGAAAAAATGCACAAAGAAAAGATAAATGCTGCCAGATCAGCTGTTAATGTTCTTGATGATCTTCAGCCGGACGATAAATATGCCTTTGCATTCAAGAGCGCAATTCTTGAGTATCTCCAACTTAAATTGAATATTCCGAATGCTTTGCCAGAGGAAATGGCTGACACTATCTCTGCTTTGGATTATTCCCCCGGCAATAAATTAAAGCAATTACTGGAAGAATGTGATAGGCTGTTGTACACGGCCGATTCACCGGACGGCGATGCACAAAAAAGAATGCTTGGGCTTTTACATGATATCGTCAAAGAGGTTGACAATATCATTATTAATTAAATAACTTTATCAAAAACAAACAATAGTTTAACAGGGATAGTAACATTTTTATGGATCGTAAAGAAATATTGTCTGTGCTTGAATTGCCAGTAGAAACAACTGACATTCAAATAAATAAAAAACTGGAGGAAAAGATCCAGCAATATGAAGCATTGAGTAATGATTCACCTAGTGCATTTCTCCGCAGATTGAATGCCCAACATGTTTTAAAACTGATGACGATTAAAAAGGAGCTACTGGTAATATTGAAGCAACCTGTTCCTGAGATAAAGGAAGAGATAAAAAACGATCCGGGCTCTGCGCCCGCTAACGTACTCACCATGCCGGTAATTATTCCTTCGTCATTGCGAAAACTTGAGAAGAAAGAAACAAAAACCAGTGAGCCTGAAATAAAACCGCCACCTGCATACCTTGTTAGGCACACAGAAAGCAAAACTGTCAAATCATTTCCATTATCCGAAGGAAAAAATTATATAGGGCGAAAACCGCATGCAACATTGAATAATTTGATTGCTTTGGAGGATGATGATTTTGTGAGTAGAATTCACGCTATGATCTATGTAGATGGTCAAAATGAGGCAAACAATTACATAGAAGATTCTGTCGTTTCGAACGAAGGCAAAATAAGCAAAAATGGAGTTTTCATTAATGGCAATGTAAAGCGGATAATGTCAAAAACAATTTTAAAAGACAATGATGTTATACAGGTTGGGGAAACGAAGCTAATCTTTCGCCTTAACCTAAATGGTCTTGAAAGAATACTGGAAGAAACGGAGGACAGGAGTTATATGCATACAGTTGTTATCCGACTATAGGTTCATTAGACTACTTTAAAATAATGAAAAAGCAGTTGCACCAGACAACTGCTTTTTCATTATTTGTTTTTTAATTTTTAAGCTTCGTGGTTATTTCATCCAAAAAACCATCATACTTTTTCAGGATACGGTTAAAAGCTTTATACTGTTCATCTGAACTGAATGCAGTACCCGACCTTCCTGAACTTTCTGATACAAATTTTATTTTATAGATCAATGGGTCTTCGCTTGATTGCTTAACTATGATGCGCATACGAATGGTATTGGCTTTAAAAGTTGCACCTACCCATGACGTACGGAGGTAACCTAATTTCTCATCATTATTTTCCAATACATCAAATTTACTGAGTATGGTATTTACAATTATTTTCCATGCATCTTCCCTCGTACGATCTTTTTTTACCGTCATAGGAATTTCGATATTAGCCATTTCCGACTGGATAGATGAAGTAAATGATTCATCCTGCTGCATGGCAATGTAATCGTTTTTAGGTGGAGGAGATACGCCCCTTTTCTTACAATAAGTCCTTACTTCAGGTATAAATCCTTCTTCATACACCTCGACAGTAACACATTCATTTCCCGGTACCGTAACTACCAACTGCCCGGCACCTGTAGCTACTCCATTTACAAGTATCTTCGCTGTTTGCGGACTTGTGGTGATCTTTACTTTTTGTGAATGCCCTGCCATTCCAAAAGAAAAAACACAGGTTAGTAGAATAACTGAAAACTTTAAAATTGAAAACTTCCTCATAAGCTTGGTTTAAGGTTAATAAAACTGAAATCGTAATAAAAATATGCTTAATATCTTAAATGTAACATAGCTTTTTTATTTTTTTTATTTGACAATGACCTTGCTTCTTCAACAATATTTCTTGCCTATAATGTTACCACCTGGATACCGTTTTTTGATTTTTTTGCAGATGAGATAGTGACCCTTTTACTCCGCCTGGTGCCATTTTCACAAACAATCTCAAATTCATAATCACCTTCTTCCAAGACACCCCTCACCATACCACCGTTCAATTTCGTATAAAAAGAACCATCCTTGTTTATGATACCGGTGCACTGTGAACTAAATTTAACGTCAATTCTTGCAGGAGAATGAGGTTTTGTTACTGGTGGCGAAATCGCCGCCGGAATTTTTATTATTGCGGGTTTTTCTTTTTTGATTGTGGCAACAGCATTTGTGTTTTCGGAATTGCTATTTGATACCGTACCAGTATCAGGAGAGTTCGTAACATGTGTGGAGTCCTTTGAAGCGGCCACGATAGTATCCAGCTGCTTATTTTTTATACTGTCGACGTTTTGCGATATAGGTTCAACATTTTTCTCATCACTGGTCATGTGATAATAAAAAAGGCATGCAACGATCAGTAATATGCTTGCACCTGCTATCGAGAGCTTCAGCATATTAATCCGTTTTTTCGCCCGCTTTTCCACTTCTGGTGCAGGTTCAGCTATGAAAATTTTTCTCCTTGGCTCTGGCGTTGCTGGCTTTTCAGGTGCCGGAGGCAGTTCAGGTTTAGTTTCCACGGGGGGCTGGATTACTACCACGGGAGGTGCCGGAATTTCCTGAACGGGTTCTACAGCAGCGCTTCCACGGGATTCTGGCGGAGCAGGAGGATCATCTGTTATAGCTGACTTTAAAAGCACCAATAGCTCTTCAGCTTTTTGTGCACGCTCGTTGGCATTTTTTACAATACAGTGTGATACAATATTTTTGAAAGGCTGGGGCAGCGTTTTGATCTTGTCCGGTAATTCAGGGGACATGATGTTTGCCATTATTTGTTCGGAACTATCCTGTTCACTGTTTTTAAACAATACATTACCAGTAATAACTTCATAGATTGTAACGCCAAGCGACCAAAGATCAAGATTGAAACTGATGCTTTCATTGATGCCATATTTTTTTATGTTCAACTGCTCCGGCGCCATATATGGTATAGAAACGATTAGTGCCGATGATGTATGATTGTTGATTGAATCAGAAACTTTGCTGATGCCAAAATCTGTGATCTTGGCAACTGGCCCTTCAATTGTTTTTTTGATTAGGATATTGGCCGGCTTAATGTCGCGATGAATGATGCCATTTTTATGGAGATAAGCAATGCCATGAAGCAGGTCTTCTAAAAGCTTTTTAAAAGTGTCTATATTTTTGCCACATTGATTAAAATACTCAGACAAATTCCCGCTGTCAAGTAACTCCATCACACATACCTGTATCTTTTCTGTTTCGCCAAATGGGTTTATTTTTTCTATCTCTTCAATATCGAGATACCTGCAAATATTAGGATGATCAAGATTTACCACACGCCTTATCTCAGCAATCGGGCTATACCGGTCGGAGAATTCATTTGTTTTATAAATTTTTAAGGCTACAAGTCTTCCCAATTTTTGATCGGTTGCTTTGTATACCCTTGAAAATCCTCCCCTTCCTATCAGGTCTGTTAAGGGGTTATAACTATACCGGTTGAATAGAACGATATTTGCATTTTCTTTGTTCGCAGTTGTTTGCAATAAAGTGGGCTCACTGGAAATGCTATTTGGTAAAAAATCTTTTTTTTCTCCTTTATCTTTTTTTGTATTTAATTCTTCAGCTTTTTTTTGCGGTATCAATCTTGTTTCGCCTTCCTGGTCCGCATCATCATTGCCGGTTACATGCAGTGACGGGGAAACCATGACGTCGTCCCGGTAAATCAGTTTTGTATCATTTTCATCTATATTGGCAAGACCAGCCTGATCTGGTACTGTCATTTGTTCTTTATGCGAATCTTTTTTTTCATCCTGCGGCAAGGGTCCCAAGAATGTCAGCAGTTCATCAGCAGTTTTTACCCTTAGCCGGGCATCCTTCACCAGGCACATTGATACAAAATTATTAAAGGGCTCCGGCAGTTTTTTAATTTTATCTGGTACTTCATTTGAGATAATGTTTGCCATTACCTGTTCAGATGAATCCTTCGGGCTATTTTTGAAAAGAATGTCGTTGCATAGAATTTCGTAAACTGTAACCCCAAGCGACCACAGATCAATATTGAAATCTATTTTCCCCGCAATCCCATATTTTTCCGGGTTTAACTGTTCCGGGGCCATGTATGGGACGGAAATCATCAGGCCAGAAGCAGTACTATTTTCCAACGCATCGATTCGTTTGCTCAAACCAAAATCAGTTATTTTAGCAACAGCCTGGCCCCCGGTGGTTTGTTTAATTAAAATATTTGCGGGCTTTATATCGCGATGGATAATTCCATTTTTATGCAGGTAAGAAATCCCCTGCAGCACGTCAACCAGTAATTTTTTGAATATGCTAAGATCCTTGCGAAGAGTGTAAAATGCTGCAAGATTACCTCCATCCAAAAATTCCATAATACAAACCTGTATCCTTTCGGCCTGGCCGAAAGAATCTTCTTCTTCAATTTCCTCAATACCCAGGTATTTACAAATATTCGGATGTTCAAGATTTATGACTCTTTTCACCTCGTCGCCTGGGCTATAGCGTTCAGTCAGTTCATTGGCCTTATAAACTTTAAGTGCAACCGGTAATTTAGTTTTTGTATCTAATGCTCTGTACACCCGTGAAAAGCCACCTTTGCCGATTAGGTCTTTTTTTGGATCGTAATTATATCGCTTGAATAACAACATACTTCTGGTTTTAAAGTTTTCATCACTATATAATGCCGAAATACCAATTGTACCAACAGATAAATCATTGTTCAGTAGAATCTTTAATAATACCTGTACTCGTTTTATTTTTAAGTTCTAATGCGTTTTTTTGATTATTCTTCTCCTTTACATCTTTTGTTTTATCAGTGTCATCGGTATTGTCTTCATAAATAATCAGCGGCATTTTTGCGGCGTTCTTACCTCGAATGTTTTTTTCTTTTTCTTTCCGGGATTCTTGAATGGGGATTAGGGTGGGAATTTGCTTTGCAGGATGATCATGTATTGAATCTATTGCAGTTCCTTTTTTCAAAAGCTCAACTGTATCCTTATGGGACAAAGCAGGCGTATCGTTTTGTGGCGGCACAAAAACCGTTTTTTCATCTAAAGGCTGAATATGTTGTTTTTTTGAAAAATAACGGCCAAGGATAAAGACTGAAGCTGTTATAAGCATTGCAAGAAAAATGGCAAGTGTAGCAATCTTTTTCTTGTAGCCGGATGATTTTTTATTCAATTTTACTTTTATCAGGTACATTGAATAATTGTCTTTCGTTTTGCCCTGGCAAAATTGCTGAAATCCTTTAATAAGGTCAATGCTGCCATTATCGTTTTGCGTTAGTAAAAATGTTAAGTCTTTGTCCGTTATGTTTTCAAGAAGCCCATCTGTACAAAGCATAAAATAATCTCCATCCATCACGTCATTAATAAGGTGATGATCTGCTTCAGGTGTTGTGCCATCAGCTTTAACTGCCCTGAGAATTACATTTTTTCTTGGATGATGAAGTGCTTCTTTCTCTGTGATTTCCCCTGTTTTTATAAGACTGTTTACTAGTGAATGATCTGCAGTTTTGTAAAGTATTTCACCCTTCCTGATATGATAGATCCTGCTATCGCCACACCATGATATAAACACCTTGCTGTCTGCCAGTACCAGCAATGTAAAAGTTGTAGCCATATCGGTATTAAGACCGTTTTGCTGGGCATGGTTTATAAGTGATTTTGTCGCTTCACGAAGAAGTCCATTTACCACGGCATCCGACATTTCTCGTTTTTCAAGTTTGCGGATTGCACTTCCAACATATTCCGAAATGATGCGGCTCGCAATTTCACCTTTATCATGGCCACCCACACCATCACATACGATGAAAGCCTTATCATGCAATGATACATTCTCGGGCCCTGGCCAGATAGAATCTTCCTGATTGGCTTTACCTCCAATCTCATTCAGTAAATAAATATGGGTAAGATCCATTGTAAGCAGCTATATGTTGATATTATAATTCAATTTTTAATTTTCACTTTAGCAGCGACTTTAATTTGTCTTCGTTTTTGATAGTAGCCATTAATCTTTCATTTTTTATTTCCTTTTTTGAAATTTTCCCTGCCTGGATAATTTTTTCAAATAATCTTACTGAATCCTCCGTGTTTCCCTTCTGCCAAAGTGCGATTGCATATGCTAAATTACTTTTATCATCACTTGAATCTTTTAAATATTCCTTTTGCAGGTAGATCATTGCTGAATCAACTTTACCAAGATTCAAATATGTGTAACCAATTTCGTAATCAAAGGTTTTATTTATGCCATCTAATCCATCAGCTATAACATTGTGATAATATTCAAGTGCGCCTGAATAATTTTGCTGTTTCAAATTACAGGTTGCCATCGGGAACCAAATGTCCGAATGATTTGTTGCTGTAAGCGCAGTATTAAAACAATCCATTGCTTTTTTCAGATCGGCTTCGCTACCTCTCTCCAGGTACGAAAGGGCAAGTTTTTTATTGTAGTCGGTATTTTTGCTATCAATACTAACTGCGCTTTCGAAAGATTTTATAGCGCTGTTAATATCATTATTCCTGTTGTAGAAAATACCTGCGTTGTACCAGCCCTCTGCAAAATCTTTTTTACGTTTTATTGCTTCTTTAAAACTATTAAGTGCATTAATGTCTTTGCTATCTTTTGCAAAATATGATTTGCCCAGTGAATTATATACCTGGTAAGCAAATTCTCCTTCAGGAGGCATTTTGGTAAAAGTATTTAAAGTCGCAATAAATCCATTGTAACTGTCTATCGCATTTGCATCATTTCCCATCATATAATATACGTCACCCAATTCCTTTCTTGCAGACAAATGTGTTTCATTCAACTTTATTGCCTGGGTGTAGTGCTTTGCTGCAGCCTGCAAATCTTTCTGACCTGCGTAGGCAACAGCCAGGTAATAAAACGCGTCAGCATTTTTTGGATCACTTCCTGTACTGCTGGTAAGGCTACTAACAGCTTCCGCATATTTTTTTTCTTTTACCTGGTATATTCCTTTTTTAAAATAAAACTCGCTGCTGCGGTAAAGTATGATCGCTTTATTTATATACCAAATAGCGGAATCAGTTTTACCATCACTAAAAGTTCTCTTGGATTCACGGTAAAAATTATCTGCAAATCCCTGGATTTGTTTTTGAGAGGATGAATCCAGTTTGTATTCTATTGCTTTTTTAAAATCTGCGGCTGCATCATCTGTATTGTTAAGCTGAAGTTGGGCAATACCTCTCTGAAAATAAGCAGTTGGATAAGCTGCTTTGTTATCGATAGCATTTGTAAAAGCGGTTTTAGCATTTCGGTAATCAGCTTTTTTAAGCAAGAGTACTCCTTTCTGATAATGAAGGTTTGACCATTTAGGATTTACTTGTATACCATTATCAATATCTTTAATAGCCTCATCAAAATAACCTGGTTTTGCCTTAAGCCTTAAAGCCGATTTTAATTCATAGATTGACGAATCATATTCATAAATGTTGACGCATTTTCCATAGTCGCTTACTCCTTCCAGCAGTTCATTGGCATTTGTACTTTCAGATTTCAAATTTGCTCTCAGCAGGAGCGCCGGAAAATTATTTGGATCTTTTTCCAGTGCGTTATCGCAGTCTTGAATTGCTTTGTCGAAGTAATTCAGTTTATCATAACAACGGGCTCTTCCAAGATAAAGATCAGAATTCTCTTTATTCTTTTTGATCGCTTTTTCATAATCCTCCAATACTATTTTATACATGCCGGCATTGTATTTCTCTTCCAGGTCTGCAACTACATTAAATTTTTTAGTTAGCTCATCGATTTTTGCATCAAACACCGCGGATTGCTCTTGATTCGCCTTGCTAGCCGCTTTATACCATTTTATAGCCTCAGGGTAATTCCTTTTTATTTCTTCTTTTTTTGCATTGAAGGAAAAGGTTTGGGCTTCTGTTTTTTTAATAATATTAGCATCATCCTGTTTTCTCCTTGCATCAGCTATGCGCAAGTCTGCCAACGATTCGTCGGGCAGTATTTCTTTTGCTCTTGTATAAGCAATAATTGCCTGGTTGTGATCATTTCGTTGAAGAATGTTGTCACCAACGGTAATAAGCGAATCGTATTGTTTTTTTAATATCCTTCTGGCTTCATCCTTTAATTTCTTTTCCTCCAAAAGGATTCTTTTTTGCGCTGCATCATAGGTAGTGTCATTAAGTTCTTCCGCACTGGATAAAGGAATATCATCTTTGGTAAAATTTTGAAGGGTATCTTCACTAACAAAAAACCCCATGCGCTGAATATAGGCGAACCATGCTTGTTGATCTCTTATCAGCCTGACATCTGCATAACGATTGGTAGTCCGGTATTCATCGTTCGGGTGATGTTTATTCTTGTTATGAAAATACGAACTAAAGAAAACCTTTACCAAAGGATATGCAGTATCGGCATCAAAGGCCCTTTTGGGATAAGATACCTTGAGTATATTCATTTCTACCGAAGAAGGATCATTACTTTTATCATACTCGAGGTAAAATGTATTGAGATACCTGGCTACAGGAATCAATGCAGCTATTTGGGTAGTACTGGAGGGATCAATATCTTCATTAATGCGAACTGAGCTATCAAGGAAAATTCTAGATTTATAATTTGATTTGTAACTGTTTTTTGTAACCTCCTCAATCATGCTTTGATCCTTTCCTGCTAAAATATTTAAAACTTCATTAAATGACTTTACCACAGTCTCTGCTTTCTTTCTCATAAAAGTTGCGTCAGAACCGGAAATAAAATTCAATGAATCCTGTGCTGCCGAAAGTAATGAAGCAAATAACATTAAGACTGAAAGCGTAGTTGTTTTTGATCTCATAAGCTTAAATATATTTTCACGCCTATTTTTGTAAAAGTTGTTTTTTATAATCCTCTTTATCTTTTTTGGAGGCTATTTGTATTTTATTAATCAGCCACCCTGCATTCAACAATTCCCTGTTGAAATATTCCACCTGGAAAATATAATTCTCAACATTCAAAAAATAAAATTTTGCAGGTTTTGCATACAGAAACACAAGCTTTCCCTTCAAAACTGATTGGTAAAACCTGACGCCGTTATTGTCAGAAAAAAAATCATTTTCAAAATAGTCCGTCAGATTTTCTTTATCGCTAAAAATATTAGTCAGTTCAATAAAGTCGGCACCGTGGCTTGAAGGGCTAATAAAGTGTTTTTTTATTTTCCTTATCACTATCGAGTTAACAGCATCAATAGGTTCTTCAAGCTGGTTTGGTTTTATACCAGTTATCATCCACCGGGAACGATTTTTTTCATCTGTCTCTACTTTTAAAATCAAAGGGATATTTATTTCCGCATTTTTATACTGAAATCTGCATGTTACTTCCGCAAACCAACCATCCCCATACCAGTTTTCGCCGGTAGGCATTTTTGTAAGCAAGGCCTTTGCTATAAACGAATCGATCTCAGATTTGCTCCATGTTTTTCCTTCATAGTTGAAGAGGCTTGCAATTAATTTCTTTCTTGGGATGTTGAAAGGAATATTTTTCTTTTTATAGATTTCCCTGATAGAAGAATTTGGATTGTCGTTGAAACGCTCAAAAAATTCATCAATCATTTTCACTTTTGAAATAAACAGTTTTTCCCTTTCTCCGGCATCATTTGTAAATTCCTGGCCATAGGCCTGGAAACTGAACAGGAAGACCAATAGATATATTGTTAGCTTTGCTTTAGGCATTCTTTTACACGATTATTATTTCTCTCTTATTTGATCTACGGCTATATTACCTAAATAAACATCCCATGAAGTTTCTGCTTTGCCATTTTCAAACTTTTTGAACGTTTCCAGGATTACAGTTGCCTTTTTTTGCGTAACATCGCTGTAGACCTTAATCCCGTCTTTATACCCTTCAAAAGACTGCTCGAAAATGATCGTGCCTGAATATTTACCGTCTGCCTCCTGGTGTATATTGCTTACATAAGAAACGTTTGTCCATTTGATGACTATCTTGGTATAGGGAAGTAATTTAAGCCTGTTAAGATAGGCCCGAACTGGAAAAGATTGCGTGGCTGAATTCAGGGAAGCCACTTCTATAGTTGCATTTTTAACAAACAGGCTTACACATTCTTCTATGGCTTTATTTTTTTTGTCTACATCATCATCCTCAATAATCGTTTGGACAAAGTTTGTGAATTGTTTGATTTTGTAATCAGCCTTTCTCCGGAATTCTTCTTTTGCATTCTGGCTCAAAGAATCGGCGGGGTTAAATGTTGCATTTTGTTGTGAGCCCTGGGAAGAAGAAGTGGTATTATTTTTTGACGGTGAAGAGGCCGTCGCTTTTTGTATAGAATCAGCTTTAGCTTTCGCATCATCACGCTCTTTCATTTGCTTAGCTTCCTGGATCCTTGCAAGTTCAGCATCCGCGTCCGCTTTTGCCTTTGCTGCTTTGGCAATACTTTCTTTTTGAGCAATATCATTGGCCATCCACATTATTTCCGCTGCTTTTTCTACCGATCCGAATATTTCATGATTGCCCTCTTTATAGATTACTGCAACCAACTTGTTCTTTGGCAAAACGCTTCCATCCTGGAGAAACAGATAATCCTTGTCTTTCTTCTCTCTCTTTATATTTGATGTTAAGATTGTATGATCATCTTTATATACTTTATCAGTAGAAGGAGCAGGTATTTTATTACCTATAAAACTATCAACTAGTTTAATGACATTATTGTCATTAAGGTCTAGTTTGGAAGGCACAAGGAATGTACCTTTGGCATTAAAAATCAGGATTACTTTGCTAATCTCTTTCGTGACTGTCTCACCACTCGGATTAAAATAACTTACACCCTCCGGTTCAATGGTAGAAAATTCAACAACCTGGCTTTTTGAGGAAAAATAAATCTTAGATTGAGCTTCTACACTATTGTTAATTAATGAAAAGAGAAAGAAAAAAAGGCTGTATCTAACCAGGCGCATAATGGAAGTTTAAAATTTAATAAATGAAACACTGTATGCAATATACTAATATAAATGATTTATCATAAGGGGTAGCCGGAAAAGATATTATTTATAGCGGTAGTTTGCAGTTAGTGATTTCAATGAAGCTTTTTTCAAAATGTCGTTGATATATGAAGAAAGGAATAATCTTGTGATTACTTTAATTACTTTCGGGAATGCGGGACTTGAACAGGCCGGTATACAACAACAACAGCAGATAGAAGTTCCTCGACTTAAGTGTGGCACCACTCTATGACAAGAACATCAGGGAGTCGCCATTTATTTTAGAAAGGTCTTGGGGTGGTATTTGGCTGGACTGTGGTTCCGCTCAACTTGAAGACGAGTTTCGTTTTTTAAAATTTTGAGATGATTATTGAAAGTGAGAGGCCTGTTTACAACTCAACAGAGGGGCACAAACATTTTAAATCAACATTTAATGTCCTCACATCACTCAAAATAAATGTCTTATTTCTTTTTGCGGCACGGGTAGGCAATACTATTAATCTTTTGATGAACTATATAATGTTACTCTTTCAAGTCCGGATTTTTCATTATGAGGTCTGGTGATTTCTTCCATATAAATTATTGAAATATTAGCTATTTTTTTGTTCTTTTCAGGCACTTTACAATTCCACTCTTCTATCAAATATTTTGCATAAGCAAATCTTAAGAAATGGTTTGCTACAAATAGCTGTTCTGTAAATTTACGCCACCGATCATTTTTAAACCGGTCCAGAACATATGAAGGCTTATCAAAGGATAACACTAAATCAGGTGAATTAAGATCAATAACACTTCCGTCAATTAATTGAGCTTTTATGATAAGCCATCCATCCTGTCTAAAAACTGTAGGAGCAAACATTCCCCAACTCTGGTTTAACCTTAAAGCATACATAGATCGAGCAAATATCGCAGGGAATTTTATAACGGGGGGCGTGAGTGACGCTATATTCCATAAAATAATCAAGGTAAATACAAATCCAAGAGCAAATTCCTTCATCCAGTTTATTTCAAGATGATAGAAATTTTGCTTCCCGGAATAATCATTGTTATCCAAACTACCACAAATCTTTGTGCCGGACTGTGATATCTCGAATCTATTCCATACAGAAGTAGGAATAAATAAAGCAAGGGCTGCAAAAAAGCATAATGGAAAAATGCCTATCATAAACATAAGAACAGTACCAAGATTAAACAATAGAAGAAAACATACAATCAATACTCTTATTTGCTCCCTGTAAAATGGCAACATAAATACAGGAAAGACAATCAATTCACATGCGTAAGTTATCCTACTCAGGAAAACAGTTAAGGTATACTGGTGCGAAAGCCATTTACTTAATGGTCGTGCAATCTGGTCTAAGTTAACTGCATAATAAACAGAAGTCCCTTCGGACCACCATTCATTAATACTTTTAAATAATCCAGAAAATAAAAACGGAAACAATATCTGGCATAAAATTGCCATACTCGCGACATTATTTACGTAAGTGGTTTTTTTATTAGTTCTGTAACTACTTTTACTCACTGAGAGAGGTAAAAAGAATGACCAAAATAGTAGCATTCTTAAAAGATCGTCCCCTCCTTGATAAATAATCGGATTTCTATTTTGTATTGACACCAAGCCTATCCAACAAAGGGCTGTCATGAGCTGGGTTCGGTAGCCTATAAATAACAGAAAAGAAGCTATCAAAATCCCTAGGAAGAACGCTATAAGCAGGGTTGGGTTATCACTTAAAGTTATTAACGACCAATATGATTGATTCCATACATACTTATACAAAATGTCTAGCGGAATAACTCCTGCATTAGAATAATGCGCAGTTAAATCACTCATTCGGATTAGAAGATCATAAATAAGAACAAGGCTAATTAACTTGCGAAATAATCTTAAACTTCTTAAATCAATATAAAAATAGTTTGATAGCATCCAGACTGGTTATTCACTAGAGTTATAAGCGCAAAACGCAACTCCGTGCACCTGAATTTTTCTAAAAAAATTGAAAAAAAAAATGTAGATTTTTTTTTAGATCTCTAACACAAATAAATCAAGTTAATGTAAAACGAGTCTATTGCAACCTGAGGCCAGTGTATAGGATCCTGACCAATACCCGGAACCGCCAACCTGCTGTCCATACCAGGTATTGTTAACTCCAACTACAGTGACAGTTACACATCCGTTTGCATTGCAGGATGGGGCGGAACTGTAGTAACTTGCAATAGTTCCAGCGTAACTGCCATTAAAATATATATTGATCTGTCCAAAGGCATTACTATCTGTCCAAAACATTAGTTTTGAACTTGTGGATGTTGTTGACGTAGTCGATGTAGTAGAACTGGTTGATGAAGTTGAACTTGTTGATGTGGAAGAACCTCCATAATAAGACCCCCCATTTGATTGACAGGTTGTATAACAATTTCCGTCTAAATTGCTGTAATATGGTGTGGTCGCTGGACAACACAAAGAAGCGCTTA
This sequence comes from Ferruginibacter sp., assembly GCA_039921685.1. GTDB lineage: Bacteria > Bacteroidota > Bacteroidia > Chitinophagales > Chitinophagaceae > Ferruginibacter. Next base: position 3,600 of record JBDSBG010000141.1, on the reverse strand, counting down.
CGGGAAGATAACCAGATGAACAGTTATTAGGGCCGTAATAGGGAGTGCATGAAAAACTCGTGGTGGAACTGGTAGAACTGGTAGAACTGGTTGAACTGGTAGAACTGGTTGAACTGGTTGAACTGGTTGAAGTTGTCGAAGCGCCCCCGTAATAAGATCCATCGTTAGAAGGGCAAACAGCGCTGCAAGTACCATCAGAAGGGGAATAATATGGAATATCCGCAGGACAACATCGTGTGGAAGTAACTGGAACGTAGCCAGCATCGGCACAATTATTTGCCCCATAATACGGAGTGCAGGTGTAAGTTATGTTGGTTGAAGTTGTGGAAACGTCATCACTTTTTTTGCACGAAATAAAAAATGAGATGCCAAACGTCCCAACTAATAACATTTTAAGCCATGTTTTCATGATGAATAAATTTATTAGATATAATATTTAATAAATATAAATAATAGTTCTAATAGTAAAAAAGTTTTTTCTTAATTTTTTTTATAATTTAGAAGCTATATCCTCATAAGTCATATATCCTAAATGAACTGTACCATTTAATACAAATGAAGGTGTTCCTTTGATATTTAATTCTTTAGCGGAGAGGTTATCACTTTTGATCTTACTTATTGTTTCTTCTGAGTTAAAGCGGGCTTTAATTTCTACTTCGGAAATCCCTGCTTTTAAGCCTAAGCCAATAATCTCGGTGGAATCAATTGACTCAGATGAATGCAATAACAGCTTATGAATTTCAATAAAATGGCTGGTTTGCCTCCCTACTTCAGCGATTTTTGCCATCATCAATCCCTTGTTGTCAGTAGAATCAACTAGGCTCTTACAAATAATTTTTAGTTTGCCGGTTAGTACATAGGGAGTATAAAGGCTGTCGAAAACATGTGTATAAAAATAATGACAGTAGTCACAATGGTAATTTGAATACACTATCAAGAAATTTTTAGCGTGAGGATTGCCGAAAGTGTAGTCATTTTTTGAATCGACCTCTATCGCATGATTATTTACGCTGATTCTTGCCTCAACAGGCTGGCTGGAAGCAGCTACGGGTCCGGAAACAGACAAATTATTCAATAGAATGATAACAACTAATATGAGTGTTATTAATTGTATTACGAAAATGGCTTTAACGCCGGAGTCCTTGAATGTCATTTTTTGTGTATATAATTAAAGATATATTTTTAATAATATAACATCAAAATAATTTTAACCTTTAGAAGTCGTCGGCAAAGTGACCACGGTCTTCATGGTCCGACTTGGCTAATCATTTACATTTACTGCCTTCATTCTACTCATTATTATTTCTTCCTGATAGTCTGAGAGATTTTTTTCTTATTAAAATATTCAACGGCTCTTCCCAGAAGGCAAAGATAAAAAATGCAACCATTTGGGTGAAGACGAATACCGCCATTACATATAAATTATGATGATCAGCAAAATGAACTTCTATAAAAGTAGCCGCAAGTAATTCTATTACCATTACATGTACGAGGTAGAATGCATAAGAAGTACGGCCCAGCATACCCATCAACTTTGATGAAAGGATCCTCGAGGTATTGCTTTTTTCCAGGATCAATCCATAGTACAAGACAGCAACAGGGATTGGCAAAATAAAATTATTGATAAGAATAAATTGTGTCGCCTGCCCGGGATCATTCATATTGTTGCTGGCGATGAGTACGCCGATGGCTGCCAATATCCCAATCGTTCCGGCAATTGTATATTTTCTTCCACTTAAGGCAAGCCTGTTATTTTTTTTTCTTTGCAACACAACAAGTGCTAACGCGATTCCACAAAAGAATTCAAAGAAGTGCCCGAAAAAGGTAATTGAAAAAACAAAGTTAGTTGTATGTAGAAATGAAATGGGCAGCGTTGAAATGAACAGTGCAATACCAAGCAACAATGCGGCGAATAATAAAGCAATGGCAAAATTAAATTTTCTGAGCAGGTACATAATAAAAGGTGCCAGGAGATAAAAACATTCTTCAGTTGTTATCGACCAGCTTTGCTGTATCGCCCTGCCTGCCTGATTGTAAAATAAAGCATGTGTTAATGTATAATTCTTAACAAGAAAAGTTATCCCGAAATCCTGCTTTAGTAAAATTGCAATACTGACGAGCAAGAAATAAACGGGGTAGATTCTCGCAAACCTGTTTACAAAATATTGTTTGAGTTTGCCCGTTTTCACAGCAAGGTTGTCATAATAAATGTAGATGATGAGGAAACCACTAAGCACAAAGAAAAAAGCCATTACGTCAATAACCAGCTTGTATCCAAAATCAAATGGAAGGTGCACAAAAAAAACTGCTGCTGCACCCATTGCACGAATTCCTGTGAGAGCAGGAAATTCTTCTTTTCGAAAGTTTATTGTTTGATATAAACCCATTTAATATTTTAAATCAAATTTTTTATTTGTTTACATCAAATGTCCCGTGGACATCGGTGAATACAACTGAATCAATTGTTTTTTACAGCTTGTAATAAGAATGCCCGGGAAAACGATTAAACCAATATTTGTCACTGGAATCTATATTTTTTCAAGTAATTTTTTTTATCTAAAAACCGGTAGATGGATTTAATAAAGATAAAAAAGCTGCATCAGTTGTTTTAGCGTTATATCATCTTCTACTACAGGTTCAATCCCTTTAGCTTCGGCATGTGTCATAAAATCGCGAATATAATCCTCATTGATTTCTTCACTCGAACGTGCAATGCCAATCTTTTCTATAGCAACTCTTTTATACAACGAAAAAATCTTAGCAAAATCTTTTCCTGCAGCCTGTCTTTTAGTAAACAATTGATTCTATTTTAAAAAGCTCCTCTGCTATTTATTTGCAGTAAGATAATTTTCAAATATCAATTTAGTTTCCATTGCCGAAGCTTTATCCCGCTTGTCAATTGTTTTCAATTTTGCAGGAAAATTGATGGATACCCAGTTATAAAATTTTCTAAAACGAACTGCCGCTGCTGTTTCTATTTCCGCAGTTCCAGGAACGGTATCGGTTCGTATTGCCGTTATTTTATCATTGCGAAATGAATAGATATACTTTGTCTTTTTTACGCCTCCATAAAAATAATCGTTCCATATATCCGTATCATATTCTATGCTTTTAATAAATTTTCCATCTTCTTCCACGGACACAACATTCCATTTTGTATTAAAAGCCAGGTTCCAGCCAGCCATATATTCTATATAATCAGGTTTTCGAAAACTAACGCGGCCCGATTCGTTCAATCCAAAAAAAACATCAGCTAGAAGGGTATCCATGGAAACAAAATCTCCCTTTGCAAAAATGGTATGGAAGTCGTCGAATAATTGACGGTTTGTTTTTGTTGGGGCAAAAGTGAAGCAAAGGAAAATGAGGGCTAATAAGTATTTCATGTTTTTGATGCGTATGTTTCGGTAAATAAACGAATTTTTGGATTAACGTGCAATAGAATTGCTGCTGAGTGAAGTGTATTAATTTTAAAATAATACCAATTAGATATTAATACTTGTCTGTCAGCCTGAGCTTGTCGAAGGTGATCTTCCTAACTAACCCGGCTTCGACAAGCTCAGCCTGACAATTCTTCGGTGGTGCAGCTTTAATTTCTATTTG
>JBDSBG010000140.1:0-34258 GCA_039921685.1 Ferruginibacter sp. | reverse complement strand
AGTTATAAGTTTTTAATTATTAATGACGCTTACAATTAATTCTGTCCCCTTCACCTTGTAATTATCAGTTTCCGCGGAGTATTACAATAGCAACAAATCACATACTAAAACGTTATAATTAGGAGTAGCTCATAGCTCATAACTCATAACTTGCAGCTTACAGCTTTTATTCACATATTAACATTTAACCGATAATATTAATTTCGTAACACATGCATCTCATTTTTTTCGTAAATTTAGAAAACTACTTTTTATGCTATGGAGAAAATTTAACGGCGATGCCATACAACTTCCCATAAGAGATGCTGTAGAACAAGCCATCAAAAGAGAAACGGCCCTGGGTTATAAATTGAAGGTATGTATCGGCACAGATAGCCAGGTAAAAGGCCGTGATACCGAATTTGCCACCGTGATCGTTTTCCTACGTGAAGGACATGGAGGCTTTATGTTCATTCACAACGAAAAAACATTGTTGAAGTACAGCATCAAAGAAAGAATGCTGGTCGAAGTTGCAAAAAGTATTGAGATCGCTTACGAACTCTGTAACCTGTTTACGCAGTATGATGTTGACATGGAAGTACATGCCGATATCAATACGAATCCATCTTTCAAAAGCAATGAAGCGCTTCGTGAAGCCATGGGTTATATCCTGGGAATGGGATTTGCTTTCAAAGCAAAACCGGAAGCCTTTGCAAGCAGCAGTTGTGCAAATAAGGTGGTGAATTAGAGAGCCCTCCCAACCCCTCTCTAAAAGCCCATCACGAACCCTCTCCGAACGCCCAGCCCCAACCCCTTCCCGAAGGGAAGGGACGTTATGTGTAGGTCCATATTTAAATTGCTTTTTGCTTGCGCAAAAAAAATGCCGCTGATTCACTCATTTTTTTCTGTAAAATTTCCTAATGAAATTACTATTTCAATTAAGGTGAAATGACTTGAACAAAATAAACAAAACGTAATCTACTACGCAATCTATTTGGTATCCTCCCCCTTCGGGGGAGATAGAGGGGGCTACTTCGGGGGAGATAGAGGGGGCTTTTACTTCTCTTTCTTCCCATGCTCCTTCGGCGCTATCACCGCATTTGTCTCATCGATAAATGCAAGTATCTTATCTCTTCCTTGTTTCTTCACTGCACTGGTTACAAAATGTTGAGGCAGGAACTGCCAGGTTTTGCGCATTGCATTTAAAAAATCTTTTACATTTTTGCTTACAACACGTTGTGTTTCTTTATCAGCTTTTGTAAATGCAAGGCAAAAAGGCACCTTCCACAATTTTAAAGTTTCCAAAAATTCAAGGTCAATCTTTTGAGGTGAATGACGTGCATCGATTAAAATAAAAACCATGGTAAGGTTTTCCCGCTTGCGCAAATAATTTTCTATCATCTGCTCCCACCTTCTCCTGCTGCTAATACTCACTTTTGCGAAACCATAGCCAGGCAGATCTACCAGGTACCACTTAAAAGTATTGATCTTTTTCTTTCCATCAGATTCATCCAAACTACTCACGATCTCAAAATGGTTGATCAACTGCGTTTTCCCCGGTGAGCCTGATGTCTTCGCAAGCTTATCATTATTACAAAGCATATTGATCAAAGAAGATTTACCAACATTACTTCTTCCAATAAATGCATATTCAGGTTTATCAGGCGCCGGGCATTTTTCATAGTTGGGGCTGCTGACTATATAAACTGCGTTCTTAATATTCATCTTAATCCTAATTGACTTTTAATATAAATGTTTGCAGACTCTTTCACACTGCTACAGGCTACCCAGCTATCTGAAAAAAATCTTCAACAAATGACTACCAAAGAGATTTACTAATTAATTCACAAAAATACTCTTTCTAAAAACAATGGAGGCATACAGGCAATCGCAAAACTTCAAACTGCTTATCTTTGCAGCTTTATGGCTGAATTTGCACATGATACGGTTGTTCCTGACAAAGATTCTAAATTGACCAAAAAAGAACAGGTTGCGGGAATGTTTGATGATATTGCCGGTAGGTATGATTTTTTAAACCGTTTTTTAAGTGCGGGCATTGATATCAGGTGGAGAAAAAAAGCGATCAGTCATTTAAAAGACATCAAGCCACAGCAGCTACTGGATGTTGCTACTGGTACAGCCGACGTCGCTATAATGGCATCGCATTTGCTCAATCCGAAAAAAATAATTGGTATTGATATCAGCCAGGGCATGCTCGATATAGGTAAAAAGAAGGTTGAAAAGGCAGGATTGCAAGACAGTATAGTGCTGCTGAAGGGCGATAGCGAGGCAATAAATTTTAATGAAAATTCGTTTGATGCAGTGACCGTGGCTTTTGGAGTGCGAAATTTTCAGCATTTAGAAAAAGGATTGTCAGAGATCTTAAGGGTACTGAAACCAGGCGGCAAATTGGTCGTATTGGAATTTAGCAAACCTAAGATGCCCCTTGTAAGCTCCTTTTATAAATTCTATATGAAGATTGTTACTCCCAACATGGGCAAACTCTTTTCAAAAAACCGCAGTGCATATAAATATTTAGATGAATCAATAAAAAAATTCCCTGAAGGAAAAAATTTTACAAAAATTCTTGATAACATCGGTTTTAAACAAACATTCAGTAAAGCACTGAGTTTAGGAATATGCACAATCTATTGCGGAGTAAAATAATAAATATCATTGTAATTGCTATCATGCTTCCTTCTGCTGCGTTTACGCAGTTGCGTGATAATGCGCCCAACCTTCCCGACCATGATGATAAACTTTTTCATTTTGGGATCAACGTGGGCGCAAACCGGTCTCATTACAGCTTTGCATTCAACCCCCGTTATATTAGCCCGCTGAATGATAGCATATCTCATGTAGAAAGCATCAACAGCACGGGTATCAACCTGGCGTGGCTGGTAAATATGCGCCTTGGCAATCACCTAGACCTCAGGGCCTACCCGCTTGACCTTGTATTTACAGAAAAAGCTTTTCAGTATCAATTAACCAAACCTGATATTATTGGAGGTGAAGACAGCACTTTACTCAAAAAAATACAAGGCATCACGCTCGCACTTCCGGTACAACTTAAGTTCAGCAGCGACCGGATCAACAACTTTAAAGTCTACATGATGGCAGGAGGCAAAGTGGAGTATGATTTTGCAGCCAATGCCGGCAAAAAAAATGAGAAATTAATTAAGCTCAGCAATATTGATTATGGCATTGAAGCTGGTATCGGCTTCCATTTTTATTTCGAAGTATTCGTGCTTACCCCTGAAATAAAAATGGGATATGGTTTAAAAAATGTTCATGTCCGCGATGAAGCATTAAAATACTCAAATATCATTGACAAGGTGAATTCGAGAACGCTGACATTATCATTGACGGTGGAATAGTGGATGGTCAATTGTGAATGGTCAATTGTGAATGGTCAATTATGGATAGTCAATTGTGAATGGTCAATAGTGAATAGTCAAAATGCCAAGTCCATTCAAATGGTTAAGCCTATAATATATAGGCATTTTCCTACTGTCGATAAATTACAAAAATTTCGCCATTCTCCATTGACCATTGACCATTCCCTATTCACCCTTCCCAATTCTCCATTGACCATTCCCCATTCCCCATTCACCATTCACCATTCCCCATTCACCATTCACCATTCCCCATTCCCCATTCCCCTCAATAGTCATACACCCTCTTAAACATATTTATCCTCAGCCCCGCCGTAAACAATGTTGAGTTGAGGCTGGGGTTGGTTGAATAATTCACAAACTTTGAATTTCTTTGTTGTAGTGTAAGTTCGAAAAATATATTTTGCCTTATCTCATAAGAAATCTCCAATAAAGCATTCAATACTTGCATTTTGTTCCCGCTCCCGATTTCGTACCCGGATTCTGATTTGCGGGTATCATTATAACTTCTAAATATATCACCGCCAAAATTCTCCGAGGTCGTCGTTGTATCCAGGCCTTTGTAATAATAAATAAGCCTTGCATTTACATACCATTTTTTAAGTGGCTGGTATTTTATTATACCAATGAATTCCTGGAAGTTTGCACCCAACGGATGAGCCAATGGCTGGTTGTAATGCGTATAATTTCCGAAAATATTTGAGTGGGTATAAGTAAACGGCCTTACCCTGTTAACCTCTCCCTGCAGATCCAGGTTCTTGACACCAAAAGCATCTACGTATTTGGCACCAACCTGTATTGAATATTTATTTGCCCAGTTTTTGGGATCATTTTTTATTCTTTTCAAAATAAATTCATCCAGCAGCAACTGGCCGTATAATTGAAACCTGTGTAATATATTCGCTTTAAAATCAAATCCGCCGACAGCATTATCAGGGCTGCCAACAGTTCCTTCAATATGCCTGTAAAAAATAATCGGGTTGAGATACTGGAAATCAAAACGATTCTTCCTTCCAAAAATTACGCCTTCAAACAATCCTACATTCAGCCATTTAGTAAGGTTAACACTAAGGTGGTGCATGGCTGCATATTTTTTATCAAGCAAACTATCTCCATTTTTAACGAACTGTGGATTCAGTTCCATGAAAATATTCTGGTAGTTGAATTTCCAGATCTTCGTATTAAGTTTTAAAAAAAGATAACTGTTTCCCCAGTTGCTTAGGAATAAACTCCGGTACCCATTACCGATAAAATTTTTATCATAACCAAATTGTACATCTATGTATTTGGTTGCATTAAAAGTGATGTAGCCCCTTCCGTCGAAATAATCCTGCTGAGAATTATCATTTTTAAATGGCTTATAAAAGCCTACGCCGGGTACTGCCCTCGAACTATTTACAAGGCGTTGAAAATAAGATGGGCCACGCTCCTGGTTGTCAACGATCGTAGATGAAAAACCGATCTTGCGTGCAATCATTCCACGTAATGTTATTCCATGGCTGTTCAAATAAACAAGTTTGTCATTATCGGTTTCCTTTCCCGCACTAAGCTGAAGTACCGGATTGACAGCAAGAAAAAAATCTTTGGTATTTACTTCAAAAAAGTTGGGCTTCGTTGTGTAAAAAGTTTTGAACCAGGGCATCTTGCTTTTAAAATCATCACGTGGTCCGGTAACCCATTCGCTGTTATTCATGAGTAGACTGCGCATATTATATTCATCAACCGGAGAAAGGTCGAGGTTTACCCAATCTTTTCTTTTATCCTGGCCCGTTGAATCAAGGTAGCCCATGCGGGCACTGTCTAAAAATTCAGCTTCCTGTACAATGTATTTCCGGTTAAACGGCTTGAGTGAAGAAAAATTCAGGTCCGTATTTCTTTGTTGCTTTATTTCAAGCCTGTCGATAAAATGTTCCTCCTTTGATCCTTGGGTAATATAGGTAGATTGAGCGGATACAGTTACAGGTAAAACAAAAGCAATAAGTTTGATAAAGGTTTTGATAATTTGCATCGGTACTTTTTATTTAAAGAATCTTATATTCAAGGTATGCAAAAATATCTTTTTAAAGACATAGAAATTGTAAATGAAGGAAAAATTCAACGGGCAGATGTATTGGTGAAAGGAGAACGAATTGAAAAAATAGGTACCAACATCAATGAAAAAGGGAACCCCACCGAAATCATTGGGGAAGGTAAACATCTTTTTCCCGGCGTTATTGATGACCAGGTGCATTTCAGGGAACCGGGCCTAACACATAAGGCGACCATTGCTACTGAAAGCAGGGCAGCAGTTGCAGGAGGTACTACAAGTTTTATGGAAATGCCCAACACAATTCCAAACGCCTTAACCCTGGACCTGCTGGAAGACAAATACCGCATAGCTGCAAATTCATCTATTGCTAATTTTTCGTTCTTCATGGGCGTTAGTAATGATAATACTGATGAAGTATTGAAAGCCAGTCAATTTAAAAATGAAATATGCGGCGTAAAGATCTTCATGGGCAGCAGCACAGGAAATATGCTCGTTGACAATCATGCTACACTCAATAGAATTTTTAGTGAAAGTGAAATGCTGATTGCTACGCATTGCGAAGATGAAAGGATCATTCGCAGAAATTATGAATTATTAAAAAGAGAGAAAAACAATCTCCTGCCACCAGATCATCCAATCATCAGGAATGAAGAGGCTTGTTTTGAATCATCATTGATAGCAATTCAATTTGCTCAAAAATACAATAGCCGTTTACATATACTGCATATTAGCACAGAAAAAGAATTGCAGCTATTTGGAAATATGTTGCCATTAAAAGATAAGAAAATTACTGCGGAAGTATGTGTACATCATTTACATTTTACTGCAGATGATTACGAAAAGTTGGGTTACCGGATTAAATGCAATCCCGCAATCAAAGCCTCATCAAATAAAAAAGCATTGTGGGCCGCCTTGCTGGATGACCGGCTTGACCTGGTTGCGACCGACCACGCTCCTCACCTGCTGAGTGAAAAAGAACCGCCCTATGAACAGGCACATGCCGGACTGCCGCTGGTGCAACATGCTTTGTCACTGATGTTTTATTATCATAGTTTAGGGTATATTTCACTGGAAAAAATTGCAGAGAAAATGAGCCATGCTGTGGCAGACTGTTTTAATATCAAGGAGCGTGGATACATACGTGAAGGTTATTATGCCGACCTTGTTGTAGCAGACATGAATAAAATTTATACTGTTTCTGATGAAAATATTCTATACAAATGCGGATGGAGCCCATTATTAAATTTCAAATTTCCCGCTACCATAACCAATACCATGGTAAATGGCAACATGGTTTATGAAAACGGCAAGATCATTGAATCTAATACCGGCAAACGAATTTTATTTAACAGGTAACAGGGCTATATGGAAATTGACAAAACCACGCTGAACGATCTCTCAATATTTGATCATGAAGAAGCATTTTCCGTTTTCAGTAAAATAAACCTCACGCTTACCAGTAACGGAAAAGAGCAGTTGCAAAAAGATCTTCTTCGCCCTTTGCCGGGGCTTGAAGCTATAAAAGGCATCCAGGAAACCCTCCGGATTATCATTCTACAAGCTGCAGATTGGCCCACGATGATAACAAACGGCACGATTAAAGTTGTAGAAAGATTTTACGAAGCTGGTATTGACCCAATCCCCGAAAAAGTTTCTTCGTTGAACGCTTACAGTTATAAGATACTTCACGCCCCGGATTTTTCACTTGTAAAATTTTCTACCATTCATTGTTTTGATTTTATCAAGGGAATGCAGGTTCTCGTTAATAAATTCCTGCATGATGCAACGCCGGTTCCAATGCAAAGATTATTGTTGGAAGCAAAAAAAATCATTGACAAAGCACAATTAAAGGTCGTAGATAAATACAACAAAGCATCAGAGATGCCAATTCCTGAAACACTGGAACTGGCGCAGTTCTTACGTTTTCGCTTTAAAAAAAATATGATCGAACTGTTAGGGATACACGCCCGGTTAGATGCATGGTATGGAATGGCAATGGCAGTAAAGAAACATAATCTTGTCTTCCCCGAGTTAATGGTATCTGAACAGCCCTTTATCGGGATAAAAGGGTTGTACCATATTCTATTAAAAGAACCAGTTGGCTACGATGTTAGTTTAGACCGCCAGACAAATTTTTTATTTTTAACCGGCGCAAACATGGCTGGTAAAAGTACGTTCATTAAATCAGTAGGCACTGCTGTTTTCCTTGCACATGTAGGAATGGGTGTTCCTGCAAAGAGCATGGAGTTGAGTTTATTTGACGGCATGCTTAGCAATATCAATGTGATGGATAATATCACTAAAGGAGAAAGTTATTTTTACAATGAAGTCCAAAGAATAAAGTCTACCATCAACAAAGTAAATGACAACCGCAAATGGCTCATCCTCGTGGATGAATTGTTCAAAGGCACCAATATCCAGGATGCGATGAAATGCAGTACCACCGTTATTGAAGGATTACTCAAAGTAAAAAATTCCATCTTTATTTTATCTACACACTTATACGAAATTGGTGAAGCATTAAAAGTTCATTCCAATATTCATTTCAATTATTTTGAAACAAAGGTGGTGAATGATCAGTTGAGTTTTAATTATCAATTGAAGGAAGGGATTAGTAATGATCGGTTGGGGTATTTGATATTGAAGCGGGAGGGTGTGGTGAAGATGTTGGAGGATTTGTAGATTGGTATGTTTCCTTCCTCAATTAATTCTACCTATAATTCATTTGGCAACCTAAAATAATTTTCCGAAATTCATATCTGTTAAAAAATCAATAACTAGACGGACAGATACAGGAAAGTTTAAAACAACGTGAAATTCTATTTATGAAAAGAAGTTATATTTTTTTGTTAGCTTTCATTTTTTTCAGTTGTAAAAAAAATAACAAAGCAGAAGTAGAAAATTTTTCCTCTTACTTTTCCGATACCTCTTCCAATAAACCAACTGGTCTTGTACCCTCTTCAATTTCGGACTTACAATCTATACCTTTTGCTGAAGATATCGACACGTCCTTAATTCCATCAGTAGAAAGAGTAACTTCTCCCAGGAGTTGGAATATTGACGCACCTCCGTCTGTAGAACAACGAAAAACTTACAATAGCTGTGCAGGTTGGGCTGTTGGCTATGGCATGATGAGCTGCGAATATAAAATAATTGAAGGTCAATCAAACTATAATGGCACTGAAAAAATATTTTCGCCCGACTATATCTGGAATCAACTCAATAACGGCCAAAATAATGGAATTAGTCTTAGTAAAGCCATGAAACTTGTAAAGGATCAAGGTTGTTGTAAATGGACATATATGCCTGGAAATGGTTCGTTGAACGATCAGCCTTCGATAATTGCAAGAACAAACGCAGAAAGTTATACCATATCCCAAATTATCAGATTTAAGACAGTAAATATCAATATGATTAAAATATACTTACATAATAATTATTCGATACCATTTGGAGCAGAAATTGACAAAGGTTTTAAAACTGGCTATGATATAATAAGTTTCAAAAAACTTGCCGATGGCAGATTAATTTGGGTTAACAAATCAGTTGATCCCACTAGCTTAGTAGAGTACCACGCTATGCTAATCTGCGGATATGATGACGACATAAATGCCTTTAAAGTTTTAAATAGTTGGGGACCCGGTTGGGGAAATGATGGGTTTATCTGGATAGATTATGATTTCCTAAGCGAAATTATTTTAATGAATGATAATCTGAATCAACCGGAAATGTTTGCAGCGTATATAGGGAAACCTTATCCTTTTGCAATTATCGGAAATCAGACATGGATGCAAAAAAACTTAAACGTTATAAGATATAAAAATGGGGATGCGATTCCTCAAATATCAGATCAAACCCAATGGCAAAATGCTACAACAGGAGCTTGGTGTTATTTTAATAATGATCCGTTATCTGAAAAGAAGTATGGAAAGTTATATAATGGTTTTGCTGTAAGAGATCCCCGGGGTTTGGCTCCCGATGGATGGCATATTCCTGTTGATGATGAGTGGGATATGTTACGTGATAAGTTGGATGGCCAATTAAATGCAGGCGGTAAAATGAAAGAAATAAGTTCGTTATGGACGGCACCCAATACAGGCGCAAATAATATAAGCGATTTTACAGCGCTGCCTGGTGGCTATCGAGATGGAAGTGGACAATTCTTTCTAGAACATACAGGCGCTTATTGGTGGTCTGCTTCGCAGATTAATTCCAATAGCAATTCAGGACGAGGGGTTTTATATAATGATAAAAGTCTTATCAATTATTATTTTGGACTAAATAGAGGCGAATCTATCAGATGTGTCAAAGACTAATATTTCCCAACGCCTCGGTTCGTGCCTCACCATAAGTGTTCGGAACTTTTAATTTTTTATTTAAGCGAAGGATTGGAACGCAGATGACACGGATTGGGCGGATTAGGCGGATCTTATACTTGCTTTGCAAGTAGTATAATCTATGAATTTGTTTTTCTCTTGTTTGCGAAGCAAACAAAAAACCGTGTTATCCGCCCAATCCGTGTCATCTGCGTTCCTATCATCGATGTATATAAAAATCTTCCGAACACTTATGGTGCCTCACGAACCGAAAAGCCATCAACATTATTCACCGTCAAATACCTAATAAAGGTTATTCAAAAAACCAAAATCATTCACACCAGTTATCCTGTATCCCGCATCCACTTTCCCGCGTCAAAAAAACATAAATTTCTGTTGTTCTCCCCCTGATCTTTCTGTCCTTTCGATCCATCTTTACCCCATGCTTGTAAAAACATTCGGCAGCGCCGTTTACGGGGTTGAAGCCATCACCATCACCGTAGAAGTAAATGTAAATAACCAGGGCCAGCATTATTATATTGTTGGCCTGCCGGATAATGCGGTTAAAGAAAGTCTGCAAAGAGTTGAGAGCGCCATCAAAAGCAATCATCATTATATGCCACGTACAAAGCTGGTGGTAAACCTGGCTCCTGCCGATATAAAAAAAAGCGGTTCTGCATTCGATCTTCCCATTGCTATTGGCACACTCGGAGCAACAGAGCAAATAGAAAATCCGGAACGCCTGGAAAAATATGTGATCATGGGTGAGCTGAGTTTAGATGGTGCCATCAAACCCATCAAAGGGGCATTGCCCATTTCCATACAGGCACGCAAAGAAGGTTTTGAAGGTTTGATCGTTCCCGCAGCAAATGCAAGAGAAGCGGCAATGGTAAATAACCTAAAAGTTTATGGCGTTGAACATCTGAATGATGTGATTGGTTTTTTTAAAGATGAAACTTCACTCAAGCCAACGGTTGTAAATATAAGGGAAGAATTTGCCCATGCACAAAGTGATTTTGAAATTGACTTCTGTGATGTGAAGGGCCAGGAAAATATTAAACGTGCTTTGGAAATAGCAGCTGCGGGCGGGCACAACGCTATTTTAATTGGCCCACCTGGCGCGGGTAAAACAATGCTTGCAAAAAGATTACCTACCATCCTACCGCCACTGACGTTGCAGGAAGCATTGGAGACGACCAAGATCCACAGTGTTGCTGGCAAACTTCCTGAGAATGCAACGTTGGTGTGTAAACGCCCTTTTCGCAGCCCACATCACACGATTTCAGATGTTGCTTTAGTTGGTGGCGGTGGTAATCCACAACCCGGCGAAATATCATTGGCACACAATGGTGTTTTATTTTTAGATGAACTGCCTGAATTTAAAAGAACTGTATTGGAAGTTATGCGCCAGCCGATGGAAGAAAGAAAGGTTACCATTAGCCGTGCAAGGATCGCACTTGATTTCCCTGCAAGTTTTATGTTGATCGCAAGCATGAACCCCTGTCCCTGCGGCTATTTCAATCATCCCGAAAAAGACTGCACCTGCGGGCCAGGCATTGTTCAAAAATACCTGAGCAGGATCAGCGGGCCATTGCTTGATCGTATCGACCTGCATGTAGAAGTAACTCCAGTTGCATTCAACGAACTTACTTCTGTGAATACCTATGAAAAAAGTGAGGCTATCCGTGAACGTGTGATACTTGCAAGAAATATACAGGCAGAACGATATAAACACAATGAGGGTGTATATGCAAATGCACAAATGAGCAGTAAGATGCTTAAAGAGATTTGTATCATTTCTGCAGCAGGTCATAACCTTCTAAAAACAGCCATGGAAAAATTAAATCTATCGGCAAGGGCTTATGACCGCATTCTAAAAGTAAGCCGCACCATTGCAGATCTTTCAGGAACGGCAGATATCAAACCGGAACATATGGCGGAGGCGATACAGTACAGGAGTTTGGACCGGGAAGGTTGGGGAGGCTAATTTGAAAATTGATTGATTTGAAAATTTGATGATAGGTGAAGCTTGTAAAAATTTGAAATCTTTCATCTCCGAATCGGCTCATCTTCAAATTTTCACTTCTGCCTTTCTGCCTTTCCGTCACTTTTCCCGAAATTGCACCAAATTTGATACATTGAAAACTTTCGATGTATTTTTGCAGCCGTGAAGAGCTGTTTGGAAGTCAATAACCAGGTGATCACATAAACTAACTGTTTCATAAAATATTTTTCATGAAGATTTTATTAAAATACCTGAAACCATACAAATGGTTGGTTGTATTAACACTTACACTTGCTGCTATTAATATTGGGTTTTCATTGATCGACCCTATCATTTTGGGCAAGCTGATCAATCTCGCCGGTGGTTACCGCAGCACGGAACATTTTAGCCATGACAGGTTCTTTTATTCTTTTTCCTGGGAAGAGCCTGGTGTTTGGTTCCTGCTGCTTTGTTCAATTTCTGTAGCGATGGTTAGCCGTATTGCAAAAAATTTCCAGGATTATTTTTTGAATGTGGTGATACAAAAATTTGGCGCAAGTGTTTTTACGGATGGGCTTCAACATGCCATGAAACTTCCTTACCAGCAGTTTGAAGACCAGCGCAGCGGAGAAACACTTTCCATATTAACAAAGGTCCGTTCGGATGTAGAGAAGTTCATGATCAATTTTATCAATATTCTTTTCGGCGTGATCATCGGAGTGGTATTTGTTTTTGTTTATGCTGCTGCATTCATTCATTGGAGTATCCCTGTTGCATACGTGATTGGCATTACCGTACTTACGATCGTTACCAATTTCCTGAGCAAGAAAATAAAGATCATTCAAAAAAACATTGTTGGCGAAACAACTGCCCTTGCGGGATCCACAACAGAATCACTCCGCAATATCGAACTTGTAAAAAGCCTTGGTCTTACCAAACAAGAGGTGAGCAGGTTGAATAAAAATACTTTCAAGATATTGGGACTGGAACTTAAAAAAGTAAAACGCATACGAAGTATCAGCTTTGTGCAGGGAACCATGGTTAATACACTGCGCCAGGTGATACTATTCATTTTAATGAGTTTGATTTTCGAGGATAAAATGGATGCCGGCCAGCTTGTAACAATGCAGATATTTTCATTCTTTGTTTTTGGTCCACTGCAGGAAATAGGAAATATCCTGCTCTCTTATCGCGAAGCTGAAGCATCATTGAATAATTTTGATACATTGATGAATAAGGCACCGGAAAAGGAACCTGTACATCCTAAATCATTGGGGCCCGTGCACAATCTTTCTTTCAAACAAGTTTCGTTTAAACACCAAACCGTTTCCCATAAAGCCATTGACAAAATTAGTTTTGATGTGGAAGTGGGTGAAACAATTGCGTTTGTTGGTCCCAGTGGTAGTGGCAAATCGACATTGATGAAATTATTGGTTGGCCTGTACCGACCCCTTGAAGGAAAAATTCTTTACAATGGACTTGATGAAACAGAAATTCATTTTGATGACCTTAGAAACCAAATTGGTTTTGTAACCCAGGATACCAATCTTTTCAGTGGTACGATCAGGGAAAATTTGATGTTTGTAAATCCTGCGGCTTCGGAAGCAGACCTTAATAGTGCATTGACAAAGGCTTCCTGCAATGGCCTGCTGCAGCGTGCAGAAAAAGGCATTGACACCATGATCGGCGAAGGCGGATTAAAATTATCCGGAGGAGAAAAACAACGTATCTCCATTGCAAGGGCATTATTGCGTAAACCACATTTACTCATATTTGATGAAGCCACTTCTGCACTTGATTCTATAACTGAGGAAGAGATCACAAATACGATTAAAGATATTTCTTCCCAAAAAGAGCAGGTTACTATTTTAATTGCACATCGGTTAAGTACGATCATGCACTCAGACAGAATTTATGTACTGGAAAAAGGCGAAGTTGTTGAAACCGGTACGCATGATTCATTGGTGGCAGAAAAAGGTTTATACTATGCGATGTGGCGCCAGCAGATCGGGGAAAGAAAACCGATGGACCGTGCCAGCGTACCAGCGTAAGGTGAATGCTTGATACTTGAAGTAAATATATCATTTTACAAGTCAGCTAAGATATATTCAATACCCAACTTACGATGTTCAATATTCAAGGAAAAGATGCTTTTCATGAACATTGAATACCTGCCTGCCGGTAGGCAAAGTTGTACGTTGAATATTGAAAATTAAAATGAAAGAGTTTCGGGTTCCTAAAATACTGCCGCCGTAGATAAATACACTCACAAACTGTAATCCCGCCGAACATTGAGTACCTGCCTGCCGGTAGGCAAGGTTGTACGTTGCCTATTGAAAATTAAAATCAACCACTTCCGAAGTACTAAAGTACTCCCTCCGGAAATAAACCCACTCAAAACCCAACACTTACAACAGTTCAGTACCTTTGCAGTATGAACAACCACGAAAAGCGTCCGGCTCCCAATTATTTATGGAGCATGTTCTCCATGAAGTGCCCGAGATGCAGAAGAGGTCCGATGTTTAAAGATCCCAATCCGTATAAGAAGATTACATTGAAACATATTTTTGATATGCATGACCGCTGTCCTGTTTGCGCACAAAAATATGATCTCGAACCTGGGTTTTGGTATGGAACAGCTTATGTAAGCTATGCCTTAACGGTCGCTATTTCAGCAACTACTTTTGTAGCCTGGCTCGTGCTGATAGGCGTCTCCACTGATGATAACAGGATATTCTGGTGGCTGGGCTTTAATGCTGTTGCGCTTGTTTTTTTACAACCATGGATCATGCGTTTGAGCCGCGTGATTTATATTCGTTTCTTTATAAGTTATGATGAAAATTATGAGCTGACAAAGCCTAAGGAGTTCGATTGATTTTATCTACTGCTGAGATAGATACGCGGATCACACGGATGAACGCCTGCCCGGCTGAAGCCATTCAGACAGGGATAAAGACGGATTTTTTTGATTAAAACACTTTAAGATTACGCGTATTTCCTCAAAGCATTGCAGTTTTAAATGTGAAGTTTTGTATAAAAAATAATATGCTTTTATACGAAGACAAAACAGATTTAATTCTTAAATGCTTTTATAAAGTTTATAATAACCTTGGCTATGGATTTCTCGAAAAAGTTTATGAGAATGCTTTGATCATCGAGCTCAAAAAACAAGGATTGAATTGTTTGCAACAAATGCCAGTCAAGGTATTTTATGAAGAAGCAGAGGTAGGATTATATTTTTCCGACATCATTGTAGATAATGCAGTTATCCTGGAATTAAAAGCTGCTGATGGTGAAATTATAAAAGAACATGAATCTCAGCTCCAAAATTATCTGAAGGCAACAGAATACGAGGTAGGCCTCATCCTTCATTTTGGTATGAAACCTTCTTTCAAAAGAAAAATATTTACAAAACAAGCATTGCGTTAACAATGCATTAATCCGTTATCATCCGTTCATCCGCGTCATCCGCGTATCTATCACATTACACAAAACAGGTGGCATAAAGCCTCCTTTCAAAAGAAAAATATTTACAACACAAACATTGCGTTAGCAATGCATTAATCCGTTATCATCCGTTCATCCGCGTCATCCGCGTATCTATCACATCACACAATCAAAAACGGAGATCAATTTATATTTTCAATAATACCTGCAATCCCCTGCCCTCCACCAACACATGCAGTAACAATTCCATATTTTTTATTTAGCCTTTTCATATCGTTTGTTATCTGGATTGTTAGTTTACATCCTGTGCAGCCCAGCGGGTGGCCAAGTGCAATCGCACCACCATTTATATTGACTATTTCAGGGTTAAGGTCTAATTTCCTTATTACCGCCAATGCCTGGGACGCAAAGGCCTCGTTCAGTTCTACAAGATCTATTTGGGAAAGGTTCATGCCAGCCTGCTTTAAAACTTTTGGAACAGCCTCTACCGGACCTATACCCATAATACGGGGATGCACACCCGCACTTGCGCAGTTCACAAGGCGTGCAATTGGTTTCAATCCAAGTTCATTGATCATTCTTTCACTCATCACAATCACAAATGCACTGCCATCACTTGTTTGAGAAGAATTTCCTGCCGTAACACAACCACCTGCAGCAAAAGCAGGTTTTAATTTTGCCAAACCTTCCATTGAAGTATCAGCCCTTACACCTTCATCTGTATCCACCACAAAATTTTTCTTTTGCCTTTTTCCTTTTTGATCAAGATAAATTTCTTCCACGTTAATTGGCAAAATTCCTGATTTAAAATAACCTTCCTTGATTGCATTTCCAGCCTTCAAATGACTGTTATAACTAAATGCATCCTGGTCCTCGCGGCTTACATTATACTCTTTGGCCACAGCCTCTGCCGTTAGTCCCATACTTAAATAATAATCCGGTTCATCTTTAGCAATTGAATAAGCAGGCACGGGTTTCCATCCTGCAGTGGGAACAAGGCTCATACTTTCAGTTCCACCTGCAATAATACATTCAGCCATCCCGGTTCTTATTTTAGCCGTAGCCATTGCAATGCTTTCAAGTCCACTTGCACAATAGCGGTTAATGGTAATGCCTGCAGCATGAAAACCAACCGCCCTTGCAGCAATGATCCTTCCTACCTGTAATCCTTGCTCGGCTTCCGGAACCGCATTTCCCACAATAACATCATCAATGCGCAAAGGATCAAGCTGTGGTACGCTCGCCAATAATCCTTTAATGACATCAATGGCAAGGTCATCAGGCCTTGTAAACCTAAACCCACCTTTTTTACTTTTTGTGATCGCAGTACGATAACCTGCAACGATATAAGCTTCCTGCATATTTTTTATTTTAATCCCCAATCAAAACAGGGTCATGATTTACTAACTGAAATAATAGTTGTTTATGCAACCTTGTAAAGTTATCATTTATATTTCAAACAAAAAACTCATGGGTTGTCGGAAACAATATATCGAAAGCACACTCTTTTTGCTAGTGGGCTTTGTGGCTTTCAAGTGTGTGGTCTTGTGGCGCAAAACGTAGCAAATTTTTAGGAAACTCAGCTAAGTTCATCAATAGTTGATTTAAGCATCTTCAAGTGTTTACCATAAGCATAGTTAAACATCCACCTTGATCCGTAATAACATATCGGGACTAATATTAAAACGGTAACAGCAAGAATAACCAGCATTTGGGGATTGTATAAAAATGCCTCTGCACTTTTTCCCGAACCTTCTACACCACCTAAAATAAATCCACCACTTGCAGCTATCGGATAAACAAATAAACCCATTTTCTCCTGTATGCGCCACCAACGTTGAAAGCCTGCATAATTTTTTTGCAATTCATCTTTTAGGGAGTTGGTTGTTGAAATATTATCGTTGATGCTCTTGTATAATTTCCATGTGTCAAACCATATTACAAGATTGAAAATAGTTGTAACGATTAAGGTAACATGAACCTGCCAAATATGAATGATAAAAAACAGCATCACGTAAAATGCAGTAGTAACAGCAGCATATACCATCCCAATCAAAAGGTTTTTTTTCAGCTTTTTTAAGGGTGATTTCGAATGAAGCTTACTGAAATCCTGTGGCTGCAGCATTTTGTTCAATGCATCATCAGTTCCACCACTTTGTTGCCATATATTTTCAATGTCCATTATATATTTTTTAGTAGCGTTGCTAATTGTTGTTTTATCCTGTGAAGTTTTACTCCTACAAGGTTTGGTGTAACGCCGAGAAGTTCACTTACTTCTTTATTATCGTATCCATCTAAATGAAGTGAAATAATTGCCCGCTCTGTTTCAGCAAGTGTACGAATAGCTTTGTATAATCTGTCTACTTCATCGTTACCGGATGTAGTAAAATAGGTCTCTTCAAATTTTGCTGTATCAGTATAATCAATCCTGTTAGTTTTCTTTTGGATAGTGAAAATTGTATTCAAACAAAGGCGGTATAACCATGTGCTAAATTTTGAATCTCCTCTAAAAGCGGCATACGTTTTCCATGCCTGCAGCACTATTTCCTGGTATAGGTCTTTTTTGTCTTCTTCAGTATTTGCATAAAGATGCACCAGTTTATAAATGATGTTTTGGTGCTCTTTAAGCTTTGCTAAAAATTCTTTTTCGCTCACTTATTTTTGGGATTGATTGAAGTTACTGTATAACCCTTTTTTCTTAATTGATTTACCAAACCACTCTCGCCTGCTAAATGTAAAGCACCTACAGCCACAAACAAAGAATGTACTTTCATCAGTTCCGGTAATTGCAGCATCCAATGATTGTTGCGGTCCTCCAACAAAGGTTTCATTTCTTCAGGTTTGTAAGTAGAGGCATACATCAATTGATGCAATGTCTCCAAATCATTTTTTACATAAGCATCGTTCATACTTGAGATTAAATTTTGGATGGAACCCGGGTCCTTAAAAGTTTCATTTAACAACTCAACCTGCCTGGTTAAAGTTAGTTGATTGAACAAAGCATTGATTTGAGCTTCAATATTTTCTAATCCTAAAATTTTCTTTCCATCTTTTTTGGCGAGGTCTTGAAAATAGGTATCAAGTTGAACTTCCCCCGGCTTGTCAGGAAAGTATTTTTGCTTGGTAATGGCCATTACTACCGTCATCACGGTAATGGGATTTAATTCATCCAGTTTGATTATATCAAGGCCTGCTTTCTCTTTGAACCATGCATTGGCTTTAGCATACAAAGTATCCGGTAATATTTTTTGAAGCGTAGTTCCCTTCAACATTTGTGCTTCGATCATCGGAGCCTGTATACTGCTGTCGATAATTAATTCGCCTACTACTACATCAGAAGACCTATAAGCATTGATAATTCCAGGCAGTGTGTCAGCATAGGCATTCGTAAGCAAGTGGAAAGTTCCAAATAAATAAGTTGTTTTTTTTAAACCATTACCAGTTACTTTCCATAAAAGGGAATTACCTGAATTTTTATTTTGGGCAAATAATTTTGCTGATAGTGCAAGGCATAACATTGCCAATAGAAAATTTCTTTTCATTTTGTTAGTTTTAAATTTTCTTTTAATGATTAAAAAAGAAGATGAAGATTAATCCTGCAAAAGTGAGGGCAAGATGGACCAGCAACCAGGCTTTTTGATACATAGGCCTTTGCTCCCATTTTAGGGTTGTATCAAATGGGTCAAATACGAGTGCAATGCCAAGGTTAGTGAATGCCCAGTCATAATCGCCCTTTACAAGAAGGTATACAACGAGTACCATGTAAAGAACGTAGGCATAACGGTTGAACGGTAGAAATTTGGGAGTTGTTTTGCCTGCTAATTCCTGTTTCATAAATGTGCTTTTACTATAAGTGGCACTACTGTCAGATTTATTACTCGGAATGAAAGAATTTTTAAAATAAAAATTTTATAGCCCCTCCATCTTAGAATGTGTGCGTTGGCATTTTTTGCTTTTTGCCAGTCTGGCTTTGTGTTTGGGTATTGTGTGCCGTGTAATTTGCGAAAAATACTGTGGGGCAACTTCTGCAATGTATTAGAGTATGTCAACTGTCATGCTTTCTCCAATAGGGTGACGTACAACGATTGCACTAGGTTTCTACTTCCAAAGCTCATGAATTCTGAACAGCAGGTTCCCTCTGTTACGATGTCTCTGGTAGTTTCGTATATATCATTATCGCAGACAAACACCTGAAGGCAACTCTTAACAATAAAATAAACTTGCTTACAAACATGGCTTTGTTGAACTAAATATTGATGTCTGTCGATGTGCAATGGTTTAAAATCGCTTAAAACAGTGTGAAAATTTTCAATGTCATTACCAAGTCTGCTAGTTATATGTCTTCTAAAAACTTCTATCACTTGTCGTAGTCTGTTGGGGTTTAAGAGTGTTCGTGGAAGAGTACAAACAACGTTGCGGCTTTGCGTCAGGCCTGGAATTAGAATTTCAACTGCCCTGCCTGTCACCCGTAAAGAATACAAATTTTTAATATAACTACCATGCAGACCGCATCACTAATGTACAGTAAACTGCTGATGCGAATAAAAAAACGCCAGCCCGTTAATTGAAGATGAAAAAGAATTTACTGATGATTTCACTTCCGTCCCACTTTTTCAGGGCTGCGTTGGCTAAAGTACACTCACCGACAGTTAAAAACATCTGCTATGAAAAAATAGCGATTATTTTGTTTCATCTTATAGGTTTCATAATCTTCCCAGGCTCCTGGCAAATCTTCCGGATATTTCTTATAAAGGTTTTTATTCTGTTTTTCGTATTGTTTTTTGTTCGGAAGCTTGAGATAAAATCGACCGTTCAGAATAAGATATTCAATGCGTTTTAAATTACCTACTGGCCTGGGCTGAGATACTATCGAATCGACAATTAAAATCAATAGTTTACTTTTTTGAACTTTCCAGGTGCCCTTCACAATAGAAACAAAAGACGAATCCCTGGTAACAAATATTTTGTCTTCCATAAGGAAGGTTTTGCTACAATTTAAATTCAAGGTGCCAACTTCGCCATTTTCACTATGAAACTTATACTGTCCAAATAATTCTGTTTGAGCTTTGAGTGATGAACAAAAGATAAATAAAATAAAAGCTAAAAAAGGTTTCTTCATACATCAATTGTCATTTGAATATTTCAGCTAAGGAGTCGGCTTAGCGAAGCTGTAATTCTGTATTCCTCGGTCAGGTCTCGTCTGCCTGCAAAGGAACAAAATTTTTATATAACCAGGATTCAATCCACAGCACTTGGTGTTTCACTAACCTGTCTGCCGGCAGGTGCTGCGGCGAATTAAAGAACACTCGGCCCATTAACTGAAGTTAGGAAATGATTTGATGATGAAGTTTATGAGCCTGCCCCGATTGC
This sequence comes from Ferruginibacter sp., assembly GCA_039921685.1. GTDB lineage: Bacteria > Bacteroidota > Bacteroidia > Chitinophagales > Chitinophagaceae > Ferruginibacter. The sequence goes on along the minus strand of JBDSBG010000140.1, from coordinate 13,738 downwards.
CGGAATTGCTATGCTAGGTGAAGGCTATTTAATCGTTCGAATAGAATTATCTCTTCTGCCGTCCCAAATTGATAAAACGAAAATTGACTTTGGTGAAATTTCGTAAAAAATTAAATATTCACGAATTATTTTAACTCTTACATCAGTGATTTCTGTTTTTCTACCAACTAATGGATTTTTACTGATTTCCCGAAGAGCAGTTACAATCAGTTCGTTAAATTTTTTGCTAAAGACTTTTGATTTATTTCTTTTTATCCAGTATTCTAAAATCTCAAGTCGTTCAGTTTGAGCTGAAATCGTCCAAATTATTTATCGAGCCATTCGCTTATTTCTTTATTTGCAGAAAACTCAGTTACATATTTCTTTTGTTTTACTTCCTGTTTTGCCTCAATAATTCTTTTCTTTTGCGCATTTGTGAGTTCGAAAATTCCTTCTCCTAACTCAAAGTCAAGAACACGTTTTATTTCTTGAATTACTTTTGCTTCTTTAATCAGAGTGATTTTATTAATTAGGTCTATTTTTAAATTAGCTGTATTCATTATTCGAAATTTATGTAAATATAAGAAAATCTCAAATTATTGGAGCCGTCGATTACTTTCTCTTGACGTAGGCGCTTGACGAAGCTGGGAACTAGAATTCCTGCTACTCCTTAGTCAGTAATGCAACGGACTTTTTTGTACCCGCAATGCAAGCCGCAGGACTACTCGTCCAGATTTTGGAAAAGTTTCTAGCAGGTCAATTCGCTCTATAATTTTTTCAATAAGTCTTTCAGCATAGCGTTTTGAATCCTTCGAAATATATTCATGAATCAATTGTAAACCTTCTGTCGCTGTCTCTGTCCAAATTATTTTTACCATCTTTTCGACAATTGCTTCACTTTCTCGTGAGATACAGTCTTTCCCTTTTTTAATTGCTTAAGCCCCTTTTCTACTTTTCAACAAAGACTAACTTTTCAAAAAGGTCATCTAATTCGAATTCATTAGGATTCATTTATCGTATCAAGTACTTTATCTTTTTTCCTATCTAAAAGTTTCGAATGGTAATATATCAAATTTTGACAGGAAAATAGAGTGTAAAATGTGCTTTGCGCTATCGTTGCGGAGTTACACGAGGCGGGAAATAAAATTCCACCTACCCGGTCTTTTACCAATATAGGAGTGAATTTCACTTAACCAAAATGTGAGCCTGTGCATTTGATGCGTAGCGAAATGTGAAGGCAGCTGATGAACTTCTCAGCCCTCCTAATGAAGCAAAATAATGATTAATTGCTAACGTTATTCCTGCCGCCACAATTTTGCCAAACCTGCTGTTAGGTTTTACACAATCTTATTATCGAATTTTCATAAAGACTTTTTAACTTCACTACCAAACAACAACAATGGCAAAAGAACAAGGAAACAAAGAGAATCCATGGCTTCTCAAAACACCTCCTTTATCATCAGACTTTACTATGCATAAAGATGTAAAAGATGGTAAAGATATTTTAGTGTGTACTGTAGGTAAGACCATTTTGCATTACGATTACCGATGTCTTTCTGATCTGCAGGCAATGCTAAAAAAACATGGAGATTGGATGGAACTTGGAAGTGCAGATGAACAAAAACCTGTCAAAGCAAATACCGTTGAAGCATGGGGGCGTTCAGAACAAAATCCCGTTGGTGGTTGGTACGGTTTGAAAAAAGGTCTTCGTGGGCGTTTTGGAATGTATATTCCTCCTTTGATGGAAAAACTAGGGCTTGCCAAAGTTACACATGATCCCAAAGGAAATAAGATGCGGGCAAAATAGCAAGTCACCAAATAAATTCAATCTCCACATTTACCGCCCGCTTCACTAAAAAAGTATTTGCAAAGAAGGATGCTGCCTTTGAATATCAGCAGCTGTACCGGCTATACAAGCCTACAATTTGAAATACAGCCCGACTGCGCTAATTTCGCAGCCATGTACAAGATACTGCGTGGCATTCTGTTTTTATTTAATCCGGAGCAGGTTCATTATTTTTCAATGAATGGGTTGAGGCTGTTGTGTAAAGTTGGATTCATTAAGAAGATGATCAGTACCTATTACCGGCCTAATGGAAATTCTCAACATGCAAGGTTCAACCTTGCCTACCGGCAGGCAGGTATTCAATTTTCTAATAAAGTCGGGCTGGGTGCAGGCTTTGATAAAAATGCAAAGTACCTGAACGAGCTTGAAGCGCTTGGATTTGGCTTTGTAGAGATCGGAACGGTAACGCCCCTGCCACAGTATGGAAATGAAAAACCTAGATTGTTCCGCCTTCCCAAAGACAAAGCATTGATCAACCGAATGGGGTTTAATAATGATGGAGTGAACGTTGTTGTCGAACGTTTGAAAAAATGGCAGTTGGCAATCGGCAATCGAAAAACACAGGCTTCAGATTCCCGGTTCACGATTGCCGATTCCCGGCTGATCATCGGCGGCAACATTGGCAAAAACAAAGCTACCCCCAACGACGATGCATGGAAAGACTACGAGATTTGTTTCATTGCCTTACATGGCCATGTTGATTATTTTGTAGTAAACGTGAGTAGCCCCAATACAGCTGGTTTAAGAGAATTGCAAGAGAAAGATTCCTTGTCAAAAATTTTGAGGAATCTTCAATCAATAAATGTCAACAAAGAAAACCCCAAACCGATCTTATTAAAAATTGCTCCCGATCTTACCAAGGAACAAATAGACGATGTGATCGATCTTGCAATGGAAATTAAACTCGATGGTTTGATCGTTTCCAACACAACAATAAGCCGCGGTGGACTGCAAACAACATCTCATGAACTTACCAAAATAGGCGCCGGCGGATTAAGCGGTCTCCCGGTAAAGGAGAGAAGCACAGAGATGATACAATACATAAGCAGTAAAACAAAGAAAAAATTATTTATCATTGGAAGCGGCGGTATTTTTACAGGGCCTGATGCAAAAGAAAAGATCGATGCCGGTGCATCTTTGGTACAGGTTTGGACAGGTTTTATTTATGAGGGGCCGGGGATTGTAAAAAACATTTCGGCTTATCTTGCGGGCGAGTAATGAGCTACAAGCTACAAGCTACAAGCTACAAGCTGCAAGCTACAAGCTATGAGCTATGAGCTATAAGTCTTAGATTATGCGTAGTGATAGTAGTAATTGGAAATATAAAACATTAAAGAAAAAAATAAAGTAAAAAAATTAAAAAATAGCTTGCGGCTTGTAGCTAATAGCTTATAGCTTATATGGAACATTTATTAACATCCGAAAGCATCATCAGTTTTTTTGTATTGGTAATCCTTGAGATCGTACTTGGCATTGACAACGTGATCTTCGTGAGTATCATCATGAACAGGCTCAAAGAAGCCAAGGACCACAAAAGAGCACGTTACACCTGGATGGTAACGGGCATCATTTCCAGGAGTTTATTATTGATGGCCCTGGGCTGGTTGTTATCGCAAAAAGGAAAGTCGATATTTACCATAGCCGGAAAAGGCTTCGATCTTGCCAGTTTGGTAATGCTTGCTGGCGGAGTATTTTTGATCTATAAATCTGTGATGGAAATACACCATAAACTTGAAGGTGAAGACCCAAATGCTGCATCAGAAAAAACAAAAAAACTTTCATTGGGGCAGGCCATTGGCCAGATCATTTTAATTGATGCTGTATTCTCATTCGATAGCATCATTACTGCCGGCGGCACCGCAAAATATGTAGAGATCATGATCGCAGCCGTAGTCATAGCCATGATCGTTATGTTCTTATTCAGTCCTAAAATATCTGCATTTATCCATAAACATCCCACACTTAAGATGCTTGCACTTTCATTCTTGGTAATGATCGGCCTAAGCCTGATCATGGAAGGATGGGATTCAGAGACAGCAGAAAAACTTCACATGAAAAATTATATTTACTTCGGTATGGCTTTCTCATTTGGCGTTGAAATGTTGAATATGGTAATGAGGAAGAGAATGAAAAAGGGCAGGATCGTTCAATTGAACGAACCCACGCTTGAGGATAATGATGAAGATGATTCGGATTCTGCGCATTGATATATCTCCACGAAAGGCAGCGGCTGAGCGCAATATAAATCTGTATATATGCTGTCGTTTATTTCTTCGTTATGCCAACCGGCAACCTGTAAACTACTGAGGAAGTGGAATTGTTACATGTGGAGTTTCAAAGCGCATTGCTAATAATCAGTAATAATAGATACGCGAATGACACGGATGACGGATAAGGACGTATTTGTTATTATTCCAAAAAACACAGATTATTTAAATTTCCCTATCAGTGATATGCTGCGTAGCAGCATTTATCCCCGTCCGACAGGCGTCTGCCGGGCGGGCGTGATAATCCGTTCATCCGCGTCATCCGCGTATCTATCACAGCACGCAGGTTTCATTTGATTATAGATATCGCACAAGATGATAAATATCTGTTACCTTTTTTTTAACTTGCCTAAAAAAGTTAACAGCCCACCTCGAAAATTTGAAGTTAACTTTTTTCAGCCAGGCCAAAAAAAGGTAACAAACTAAATAGCCCCAACCATGCTAAAAGTTCTCAAAAACTTACCCAAAAGAGATAAAAAACTCAAGCTTAATACTGAGATCCGGAAAAAACTTGGAGTCTCCCAGATGCAACTCGCCGGCATTTTTAACCATTCGCGTAATTATATGAGTATGGTAGAGGCAGGCAAACGGGACCTTCGCTCTGAACACAATACTATGCTGTTGAAAATGTATTTGCAGTTCCATGAACTGGAAACAGGTAAGCAGGCTGCTTATCGCTCTCTTGAAACAAGGTTGTTTTTAAATGATGCGTACAAGGGAGTACTGCCAGGAATGCAAGCGCTGGAGAACGAATGTCGATTCAAAATAGATGCATTACAGAAAAAAATAAATGCAATGAAAGAGCAGTCAAGGAACATGGAACATGCCATCATTGTATTCACAACCCAAATCAATATCATTCGGGAAAGCGGGAAAACAGAGACCGAAAAAGCCCGGCAAATTACCGGGCTCAATCTGTTGAAACAACAGGCCTATGACAAGCTATTAACCTGCTGGGAACCTGAACAGGCAAAACTGGATGGTAAGATAGAGGCGATCAAAGGGGAAGCCAGGGCTTTGCGCAAGTACAGGTTAAAAGTGATAAAAGAACATAATCCGTTTAAAAAATAGTGTTACTTGCCCTGCCTCTAACTTTAACCGGTAACAGAATAATAGTTTGTCAATAATATCAATCATCATATTTACAAAACACGCAATAATGTTGCAGCTACCATTCCCGCAGTTTCTGTTCGTAATCTTGTATCTCCCAATGCTACAGGAATAAAATTATTTTTGATTGCGTTATCAATTTCTTCGTTAGTAAAATCACCTTCAGGCCCAATAAGAATTAGTTGATTTGATGATTTGGTAATTTGATGATGAAGAGGCTCTTTCTTATCCGGCAAACAATGGGCAATATATTTTTTACAATCAACAAATTGTCTCATCATCAAATCATCAAATCGAACAGGTTCATGTAAAACAGGTAGCCATGACTGTTGGGATTGTAACATGGCGCTTGTAAGTATCCCTTTCATTCTTTCAAAACGAAAATGTTGTTTTTCTGTTCTTGCACAAATTAATGGGATGATCTCATTTACACCAATCTCGGTAGCCTTTTCCAAAAACCATTCGAAGCGGCTCGTATTTTTTACCAGTGAAATGGCAATGATTATTTTTTTTTCTGAAGCAGGTACAAAAGCAGCTGAAAGTATTTTCACTTCTGCTTTCTTTTTATGATCATCAGTTATTTCTGTAGTGAATAAATTTCCTTTCCCATCCGTTAATTGTAAATGTTCACCAATTTTCATGCGCAACACCTGTACAACATGCTTCGATGTTTCTTCATTCAATACAAGCCGGCTTAACCCTGTATTTATTTCCTCAATATAAAAAAATGGAATTGCCATAAAAAAAAGATGAAGAATCAAATTTAATTCTTCATCAACGAATATATTAGGAAATATAAAATTCTTAAAAACTTCGCAAGTCTCCCCTTCGGGGAGATTTAGAGGGGCCGGGGCCGGGCCTGGCTTTAAAAAGGTGCATCATCATCAAACTCCCCATCATTCATTTTGCTCCCCTTCTGGATATAAAGTTTTGCATCATCATTACCCGTGCCTCCGGAAACGGGCCTCCAGTTACCGTCCTTCGGCAATCCCTGCCCGGGATTAAAGTCACCACTGCTTTCATCTTCAATGAACTTTTGTATATGAAGCAATGCTTTTAGCTTAACTGTTTCAAGGCTACCGTTACGATGCTTGGCGATCTTCACATGCGTTTCTCCTTTGTTGTTCTCACCGAATTCATTGGCAGTAATATCATAATATTCCGGCCGGTATAAGAACATAACCATATCAGCATCCTGCTCAATCGCACCAGATTCCCGCAGATCACTCAGCTGTGGCATTTTATTTCCTTCTTTTCTTTTTTCAACTTCACGACTCAATTGTGAGAGTGCAATGATCGGCACCTGTAATTCTTTTGCAAGACCTTTCAAATCCCTGGAGATCTTACTGATCTCCTGCTCACGATTGCTATTCCTGTCTGCGCTGCCACTCATTAGCTGCAGGTAATCAATGATGATCAACCCGATATTATTTTTATTTTTTAGCCTGCGGCATTTTGCACGCAATTCAAAAATATTAAGCGCTGCAGAATCGTCAATAAAAATAGGCGCCTTGCTAAGCCTGTCGATACCACGTTTGTACAATTGTTTCATCTCATGTTCCTCCAATTTTCCACGGGCAATTTTCTCGAGCCATATCTCACTCTCGGCACTGAGTATACGCTGAACAAGCTGGCTGCTGCTCATCTCCAGGCTAAAAAATGCAACTGCAGTTGGCTTTGTGGGGTGTAGTGCCGCCGTACGTGCAAGATTCAATGCAAATGCAGTTTTACCAACCGATGGCCTCGCTGCCAAAATGATCAGATCCGTTGGCTGCCACCCGTAGGTGATCCTGTCCAGCGACGGGAAACCAGTTGGCACACCGGTTATATCGTCCTGACGGTTACGCATATCCTCAATACGCTGTATGGTTTTTACAAGCACTGTATCAATGGTATCAAAGTTTTTACGCAGGTGATTATTGGTGATTTCAAAAAGCTTTCCTTCGGCATCATCAAGCATATCAAATACATCGGTGCTGTCTTCATATGCATCGCCGATGATCTCTCCACTAATGCGGATCAGTTCCCGCTGAATGAATTTTTGCAACACGATACGGGAATGCGCATCAATATTGGCAGAAGAAACAACCGAATTGGTTAATTTAGAAACATAATAAGGCCCTCCGATAAATTCTAAATCTTCTCTAATTTTTAATTCTTCCACCACTGTGAGTAAATCTATTGGAAGGCTTTTTACTGCCAGTGCCTGCATTGCTTTGTAAATGCGTTGGTGTGCTTCCACATAAAAGCATTCCGGTTTCAATATTTCTACAACAGTATCAAAAGCACTTTTTTCAAGCATGATTGCACCCAAAATGGCTTCTTCCAATTCTTTTGCCTGTGGAGGAACTTTTCCGAAAACCATATTGCCAAGATCTACGGGTGATTTGCGCCTGACCTTCCTGTCTTTATTTAAATTAGTAAACTCCATATTTATACTATTGTCACGGTTAGGGTTAATGTAATAATCTGATCGCTGTGCCTAACTTCCATCATTACACGATGTCTGTCAGCAGTTTGTTTTGGTTCCCTGCATCCGAAATGTCGGCTCGTTTTGCAGGGCGGCTAAGGTAAAGTCAATTCGGTAATGATAAATTAACATTGCACTGTTATCAACTTTATTTCGCAGATTATCCACCGCCTGTTCACAGGCAAATTTAGTTTATTAACGGCTTATGCACAGTATAATTAACATGCAATAGCAGACGGGTGTGTAAATAATGTATTTTATACACAATTAAACATGGGCAAAATTTCTTTTTGTGCACCAATCCTTTTTTTTGCCCACTTGCAAATATGGATCTGAATCATTAAACTTTTCGCTCGCTTTCCTGATGTCGGTGAAAGCTATGCTGACACAGGAAACCTGATCGCAATGCACTAACATAACTGCAACACACATAATCAAATATTAACCTCTAAAAACTATCTTTGCACCGAAAATTTAAATAATACATGACTATTTCTTATAATTGGTTGAGTGAATACCTGCCCATAGGCGAAGATGGTTCCGCTGAAAATACCAGCCCGGAACAACTGGCCAAAATTCTTACCTCGATAGGGCTTGAAGTTGAAAGCCTTGACATATTTGAAGACATTAAAGGAGGCTTAAATGGTTTAGTGGTTGCTGAAGTGATGGGCTGTGAAAAGCACCCGGATGCAGACAAACTAAAGATCACAACCCTTTCAGTAGGTGAAGAAAAATTACTCAATGTTGTATGTGGTGCAGCCAATGTAGCGGTTGGGCAAAAAGTGGTGCTGGCGCCCGTTGGCAGTACGATCTATCCAATAAACGGCGAGCCAGTCAACATAAAAAAAGCTAAAATACGCGGTGTCGAAAGCGAAGGAATGATCTGTGCTGAGGACGAGATCGGCCTGAGCAACAATCACGATGGCATTCTTGTTTTAGCCGCCGACACAAAAGTTGGAACCAACATTTCAGATATATTCAAACCTTTTGCAGATCATATTTACGAAATAGGCCTTACACCAAACCGCATGGATGCCATGAGCCATCTTGGTGTGGCAAAGGATGTTTGTGCATGGTTGTCTTATCATACAAAGAAGGAAGCAAATGTAATTTCTCCTTACCCCGATCATTTCATACCGGATTCGCCCACACAGCAAATAGAAGTTGTCATCGAGAACCAGGAAGCGTGCAGGCGTTACAGTGGGGTAAGTATTTCCGGTATAACGGTATCGGATAGCCCAACCTGGCTTAAACAAAAATTGAAAGCGATTGGCCTGAATCCAATCAATAATATTGTTGATATTACCAATTTCATCCTGCATGAAACCGGTCAACCTTTACATGCATTTGACGCAGCCAAAATTAAAGGAAGTAAGATCATTGTTAAAAATGGTTCCGAAGGTTCGGTTTTTAAAACCCTGGATGAAAAGGAAAGAAAATTATTTGCTACCGACCTTATGATCTGCAATGCAGAAGAACCCATGTGCATCGCCGGGGTATATGGTGGTGTTAACAGTGGTGTAACTAAAGAAACAAAAAATATTTTTTTAGAAAGTGCCTGGTTCAATCCAACTGGCATTCGCAAAACTTCTTTGAAGCATGGCCTTAGAACAGATGCAGCCACCCGTTTTGAAAAAGGTACAGATATCAGCAACACCGTACATGTTTTAAAAAGAGCAGCCCTGCTTATTAAAGAGATTGCCGGCGGAAGCATAACGGGTGATGTCATTGACCAATATCCAAAACCATTACAGAGAAACCGGGTTGCATTAAAATTTTCTTACCTGCTTAAATTAAGCGGCAAGCATTATCATCCAAACGATATAAAAAACATCCTGGAAAATCTGGGTTTCGAAACAGTTAAAGAAAGCGAAGATGAATTGTTGGTTGACGCTCCCTATAGCAAACCCGACATCAGTTTACCCGCTGATCTTGTTGAAGAGATCATGCGTATTGACGGATTGGATAATGTAGAAATTCCTTCTGCCATTTCTATATCTCCATCTGTTGAAAAAGACCATCTCAAATTTGCACGCACAGAAAAGACGGCCAATTATCTTACAGGGCTTGGCTTTCATGAAATATTCACCAACAGCATTACAAATAGTAATTTTTATGAAGAAGGAATTTTAAGCTCCTCTGTAAGAATGATCAACAGCCTGAGTAACGAATTGGATATGCTTCGCCCGGAAATGATCCAGGGTGGTTTACAGGTGGTTGCTCACAACCTCAATCGCAGGAATTTGGACCTGCGGTTTTTTGAATTTGGCAAGACCTACGCCCAGACAGAAGACAAAAAATACCAGGAAACAAACCATTTATCATTATACATTGTGGGAAATACCAATGACCAAAACTGGAAAATAAAACCCGCAAAGTCAGATTTTTATTATCTTAAGGGTGCTGTAGAGCAGTTGTTGCAGCTATCAGCTATAAAAAACATCAGCTTTGGGCTGCAGCAACATGATAGATTAAAAAATGCTACGGTCATCAAAGCAGGAAATAAAATGCTGGGTTATATGGGGGAAGTAACCGGGCAGGCATTAAAACAATTCGATATTAAACAGCCGGTATTTTATGCCGATATCAACTGGGATGAACTGCTGGCTATCAAAAACAATCATGTTGAATACCAGGAAATATCAAAATTCCCTGCAGTGACCAGGGACCTGGCGTTGGTGGTGGATAAAAATGTTTCTTATAACCAGGTAGAGGAAATAGCTTTATCACGAAAAATACCAGAACTCAAAAGCATCAGGTTATTTGATATTTTTCAAAGTGATAAACTGGGGGTGGGGAAAAAATCGATGGCCGTTAGTTTCAATTTTCTTGATGACACTAAAACTTTGACGGATAAAGAAATAGATACATTTATGCAAAAAATCATTTCTTCTTACCAGGAAAAGATTGGCGCTGAAATCAGAAAATAATCATTCATGCAGGCTATAACAGAAAATATAACACGGATACAAAGCAAACTCCAGGAGTTAGTGAAGAAATACCATTCAGCTGTAAAAGAACTTGAACTGCAACAAAAGACGATAGCTACTCTTCAGCAGCAACAATCATTGAATGAAAAAAAGATAAAGACGCTTGAAGAGCAGCAACATATTTTACGCTCGGCTGCTGGTAATATGAGCGAACCAGACAAGAAAGAATTTGAACAGGTGATTGCCAAATACATCCGCGAAATAGATAAATGCATTGACTTATTAAGTGAATAATTACCCATAATTAACAAACATGCCAGAAGAGTTAATCCCAATTAATATTTTAATAGCCGACAGGACCTACCGGATCAGGACCAATGCGTCTGATGAAGAGGTTGTTCGCAAAACCCTGAAAGTTATAAACGATAAGATCATTGAATTCAAAACCCAGTTCTCCGGCAAAGACATGCAGGATTATATCGCCATGGTTGTGATCTGGTATGCAACCCAGGCCGCTTCCGGAGATAATGCGGCACTATTGCCCGAATCTTTAATTGAAAACCTTTCAAAAATGGAAGCCCAGCTTGATAAAGCCCTTTCTCCGGCGCTTTAACTTTCTGTACTACAAATAGTTATTTACTGTCTAAACTTAACACAAAATTCATATCTTCGCCCATTACCATCTAACTCAAAACCAGAGTAGGATAGAACAATATTGTGAATCAGCTTAAAAACATAACATTTAATGGAACCGACCATAATTTACATCATCATAGGTGTTGCCGCATTGATCGTGGGTATCATCCTGGGTAAGGTCATTTTTGCAAAAAATACTCAAAAACAAGTCGAAGAAGCACAGATCCAGTCCCAAAAACTTATAGCCGACGCTCAATTACAGTCGGAAACGCTGAAAAAAGAGAAGTTACTTGAGGCCAAAGAGAAGTTTGTACAACTGAAAGCTGACCACGACAAAGACGTCCTGCAGCGTAGCCAAAAACTCATTGACTCTGAGAACCGCGTCAAGCAGAAGGAACAGAGCCTCAACCAAAAAGAGGGCAATCTTGATAAGCAATTAAAAGAAAATGAAACGATTAAGGAAAATCTTAACCGACAGATCGAGGTAGTAAACATCAAAAGAACCGAGCTGGAAAAGCACCAGGAAGAGCATATCCGCCGGCTGGAAAAAGTTGCAGGCTTATCGGCTGAAGAAGCCAAGGCTCAACTGATCGAAAGTTTGAAACAGGAAGCACATTCCAGGGCGCTGGTTATTCAACAGGAGATCATAGAAGATGCAAAACTAAAAGCCAATAAAGAAGCTCGTAAAATAGTTATTCAAACCATTCAGCGTACTGCTGCTGAACAGGCGATTGAAAATTCGATCACCGTGTTCAACCTGGAAAGTGATGAGATCAAAGGTTCCATCATAGGACGTGAAGGAAGAAATATCCGTGCAATTGAAGCAGCAACCGGTGTTGATCTTATTGTTGATGATACCCCGGAAGCGATCGTTCTTTCTTCGTTTGACCCATTGCGCAGGGAGATTGCCCGCCTTTCTTTACAGCGCCTGGTTGCAGATGGAAGGATCCACCCTGCACGTATTGAGGAAGTTGTTGAAAAAACAAAACGCCAGCTTGATGACCAGGTAATGGAAATCGGCGAACGTACAGCAATGGAGCTTGGAATTCATGGTTTACACAAAGAATTGATCAGGATGGTTGGACGTATGCGGTTCAGGTCGTCTTATGGCCAAAACCTGTTGATGCATAGCAGGGAAACTGCAAACCTTTGCAGCATCATGGCAGCCGAATTGGGAATGAATACCAAACTCGCAAAACGTGCCGGCCTTTTACATGATATAGGTAAGGTGCCTGACGAAGAAACCGAATTGAGCCATGCCTTGCTTGGTGCAAAACTGGCAGAAAAATATGGTGAGAATCCTGCAGTAGTAAACGCCATCGGCGCCCACCACGATGAAATGGAAATGCAATTCGTGATCTCTCCCATCATCCAGGCTTGTGATGCCATCAGCGGTGCAAGGCCCGGGGCAAGAAGGGAGATCATGCAGCAATACATTCAACGTATCAAGGATCTGGAAAACCTTGCCCTTGCTTATAATGGTGTTGAAAAAGCCTATGCGATCCAGGCAGGCCGTGAGCTAAGGGTAATCGTAGAAGCAGACAAGGTATCTGACGGTGACAGTGATAAATTAAGTTTTGAAATAGCGCAGAAAATACAGGAAGAAATGACTTTCCCGGGACAGATCAAAGTAACGGTGATCCGTGAGAAGAGGGCAGTTAATATAGCCAGGTAAAAACGTTTGAAACGTTTAACGTTAAACGTTTTTTAAACTTTTAAACTTTAAACTTTAAACTTTAAACTTTTCCCCCTACCTTTGCCGTCCGTAAAAAAATAAAAGATATGAACGCAATTAATTTTGTTCATGAGCAGTTGACAAAAAAAACAACGCTTCCAGCATTTAAAGCAGGTGATAATATCACAGTTAATTATAGGATCGTAGAAGGCACTAAAGAGCGTATCCAGAGTTTCAAAGGTGATGTAATTAAGCGCCAGGGAACAGGTGCTACAGCTACTTTTACCGTGCGCAAAATGAGCGATGGCGTAGGCGTTGAGCGTTTATTCCCATCATTTTCTCCTAATATCGAGAGCGTAGTGTTAAACAAAGTTGGCCGCGTTAGGCGTGCAAAATTGTATTTTCTTCGTGAAAGAAGCGGAAAAAGTGCACGTATCAAAGAAAAAAGACAAGCGGTTGCTACTAAAGCAAAATAATTTTCATACCAGACCTTACCATAACTCACTGACTTTAAGCGGAAAAAATTTTTTTCCGCTTTTTTATTTGCTTTTGCTTGCATTTGTTGATCCTGGATATTACTTTTGAACTCTCAATAACAATCATCCTCCCGAAGACTTCATTTCTCCTCTTCCTCTTACTTTTTTAACCTCGTAAAACACTTACCCATGAGAAAGAATCTTATGTTATTGTTCCTCGTATTCACAGCTATGTGTATCTATTGTTTATCCTGCGCAAGGGGAATTTCCACTTATGATGCGGCCAATGGAAAGGCCAAATGCGGAAGATATGTTAGGTGATCATTTGTGTAATACCGATGTGGTCGCC
>JBDSBG010000139.1:0-31993 GCA_039921685.1 Ferruginibacter sp. | reverse complement strand
CGTGGCATAAATTTCCGGGCTATGAATGCACGAATTGTTAATAATTTTTGCGACCTGGTATGACCGGGAAACTGATGAATTAAGATTATCATTCAATGTACAGCATACAATTTTTTATACTCCATGCTGTTTCTATCCCGGAAAAATATAAGCCCTTCCCCCGATAGGATCAATTCAGCACCCAGGCGTTGATCCGATAATAGTTCTTTTTCCTTTTTATTTTTATTGCTTTTTACTGTTGGCCCTTTTTGGGCCCGCGCAAGTTGATTTAATAGGTTTCTATAAGAATCCGGTCCAGACATAAGCAGGTGTATGCCAACATTGGCGCCAAAGGCTAAAAGCTCGATGAAATGCTGACGGGACGATTTTGTTCCCTTAATGATCACAAGATCAAGCACGTGGTCGGTGAGTACAATTAAAAGAGGGAAAGTAGTTCGGGTAGTATTTCCCGTGGCATTCTGATTATCAAGCCGAGCCTTTCTCTTTTTATATTCCTTAAATATAGATGCAATAAAAAGCCTGCTGCTTAGCTTTCCCTGCAAAGCACTGCTGTTGGTAATGAATTTTTTGAAAACAAATGAAGGCTCCAAGCTGTCTATGATCGATTCTGCCTGGCTGTTTATTGCGAAAGCTATTAGGATCTGTTCTGGTTCCTTACCGGATATGATCTCTATACACAGGCGATTAATAAAATCTACATGATATTGTTCGTCACTGTAACAAATGAATAAATGGGGCAGCGAAAATAGATCCACCATGTATGGTTGGTTTGAACTCGACTTGCCAACTGTTAAATGAAAATGCATCATCAGGTTTTGCGGAAGATTACTATCTTGTCAATATACTGTATTAAATAATCTTTGAGAATTGTTTTTGCGTTTAAATACCTTTTATGACTGACCTTATAGGCGATATACACGGCCATGCTGATAAACTTGAGGCACTGCTGGTAAAACTGGGCTATACAAATAATAACGGTTGCTACTCGCACCCTGAAAGAAAAGTGCTATTCGTTGGTGATTATATCGACCGCGGCCCCCAAATTATAAAAACACTTGAGATCGTGAAAAGTATGGTTGACAATGGCCATGCGATTGCTTTAATGGGCAACCATGAATACAACGCGTTATGCTTTCACATCCAGGAGAGGGAAGGCGGGCACTTAAGAAAACACCTTATTAAAAATATCATCCAGCATTATGAAACTTTGAAACAGTTTCAAAACAGGCAGCAGGAGTATGAATTCTACCTGGAGTGGTTTAAAACATTGCCGTTGTTTCATGAAACGGGGAGCTTTAGGGCCGTGCATGCATGCTGGGATATTAAAAGCATAGCCTATTTACAAACTGTGTTAGTGAACAACAGGTTAAACGATTCATTGATATACGATTCAGTTGCAAGGGGATCGGCATTGTATAATGCGCTTGATATTATTTTAAAAGGGAAGGAAATCAAAATGCCTGCTGGCTTTAGTTTCACTGATAAGGATGGAACATTAAGGAGAAAGGCAAGGATAAGATGGTGGGAAGATCCTTCTCATACTACCTATAGTAAAATAATCATAGAACCCCTTGAGCAGGTGCCGGAATTGGCCATTGATAACACAGCTTTGAAAGACAAGAGTTTTTATGAGCCTGCTAATATCCCAGTATTTTTTGGGCATTACTGGTTGAAAGGAATGCCGGAGCTGTTTAAACCTAATATTTGTTGCCTGGATTACAGCGTAGCAAAACGGGGTCACCTTGTTGCGTATAGATTTGACGGTGAGATGTGGTTAGATGAAAAGAAATTTCTGTTTGTTTGAGGTCGAATTGCAGAAATTGTAATTAATACGTTTGACAACCGCTTTGTAAAAATTCCAGGTCGTTGTCCAAAACGAATAAAAAGCTTAATCAACTTCGAATTTGAATCAAGATCTTCCGAATGGAGTATCTTTAAAAAACTCAATAAAATAAATGAACTTTATCGGCAACGTTATCTGGCTCATCTTCGGCGGCTTCTTCGCTTTCCTTGGTTATTTTTTTGGCGGCATCATACTCTGTATAACGATCGTGGGCCTTCCGTGGGGTTTACAATGTTTTAAGCTTGCAGGGTTTGTGTTATCACCATTTGGAAGAAGCGTGCTGAACGATCCAGGCGATGTTGGTTGCCTTTCTATGTTGTTTAATATCATTTGGATAATCTGTGGGGGATGGTACACGGCGATTATACATTTCATTATGGGTTTGCTATTAAGCATTACCGTTATAGGTATTCCATGGGGTAAGCAGCATTTTAAATTGATTGAGTTGTCATTAATGCCTTTTGGAAAAAGAATCGTTTACGATAATTGACTTAGATAAAAACTTCGTTCATCTCAAAAATTACATTCACAATAAGCATAAGGCTTTTCTTTTCGGTCAATCCACTTTCATCATATCCTGTAATTTTCTTGAGGTATAAAAAGTGCTCCTTTGACCGCTTATAGGATAAACTAATATGCGTATAGTGCTAGCGGTTATATTGTTGGAATCGAATGGCTGCAATACGATTTGTTTTTCAGGTCGCATTGTTGCAAGACGCCGCTATTCAACTTGTATGGCGCTAAGTGTTGGCAGCTGGTTCTGCTTTCTTTGCCGGTATACCATTACCATATCCAATCGCCCATCCTTTCTTTTCTGAATAAACGGCAATGAAGCAAGCTCCGAAATACAGCATAAACGATGTATAAAAAACAAATAGAAGTACCAATACAAAGGACCCGGAAGTTCCGTAGAGTAATCCAATATTGCTATTGACCAGTAAGGTGCGTAAGAGCACCCGCCCGGCAGTAAATAAAAGAGCCGTGAGCAGTCCGCCTGCAAATGCTGCTTTCCAAACCGGCCTGCCATCTGCCAAAAACCTGAATAAGATGATAAACCACGCAGCTACAATCACAACACTACTAACCTCACTGAAAATGATTTTTAACCAGATACTCCCGTTATGGAAAAAATTGTCAACATAGCCAACACCAATGATCTCAACGCTTTTAAAAAACAGATTTGCAAAAAATAAAAGCCCAATCAGCAGGATAATTGCAAAAGATCTTAACCGGCCAAACAAACTGAATTTTATACCTGGATGTTTCACGGTTTTAATTTGCCAGATGTCGTCTAAAGAATTTTTTATAACCATGAAAAGGGTTGTCGCGACGAATAAAAGGAAAAACGAACCCAGGAGGATCACCCACCAGTCATTGTTGAAGCCACGGATGCTTTTAATAACATCCCTTACCTGTTCTGCTCCATCCTTACCAAGGTTATTGGAAATATTTTCAATCAGCCCACCACCAACTTTTTTTGGGCTAAGAAAAAGCCCGAATAACTGGGCAAGAATAAAAACGATGGGTGGCATGGCAAACGTGGTAAAGAATGCTGTAGCTCCTGCCAGCCTCAAGGGGTTGTTTTTACTAAGCAAAGAAAACGATGGACGGATACTTTGAAAAAGTATCGACAGTTCCGTGGCTTTTTTGTTATCCTGCAATTTCATTTAACTAAGGTAAAATTTTGATGGCAAATGCAAGGGATTGAGATTTTGACAAGACACGTGCTAAAGAAAGATGTTGGTTTAAGCTGAATGCTTAATTCCTGATAAGGCCTTAACAATCACAACTCACATCTCTTTACATTTGCAGCATGAGACCCAAACGCATTATCCTCATTCGCCATGGTGAATCTGAATCTAATGTAGACAAAGCCATTTACTGTACAAAGCCCGATTATACGCTGGAGCTTACGTCCAAAGGAATAAACCAGGCTGATGAAGCAGGCATTAAATTAAAAGAATTGGTGGGTGATGAAAATATATGTTTTTATATCTCGCCATACTGGCGTTCCCGAAATACATTTGAGCAGGTTGTGAAACATTTTGATAAAAATAAGGTTCAATGGCGGGAAGAACCAAGGATAAGGGAACAGGAATGGGGCTATGTAAAGGACCCGGCTGTTAACATAGAAATGGAAAAAGAACGGGCGGCGTTTGGAACTTTTTACTTTCGGCTGCCCAATGGGGAATCAGGTGCCGACGTTTATGACAGGGTGAGTGACTTCTTCGGCACATTGCACCGTGATTTTGAAAAGGCGGATTTTCCTTCGGATGCTGTTATTATTACACATGGCATGACGATTCGCACCTTTCTTATGCGTTGGTTTCACTGGACGGTTGAACAATTTGAGGCTTATGCAAATCCAACGAATTGCCAGGTACTTGTGCTGGAAAAGGGCGAGGATGCCAAATACCATCTACTAACAGAGCTGCCAAAACGCAATGTAGGACACCAGTATCAAAGGCCAACTATTATAAAATGAAAAAGCTTGTCAGACTGAGCCTGCCTGTGGGCAGACAGACTTGTCGAAGTCGGTTAATAAGAAAATGGCGTCGACAATCTGCTAGTGACACATTGTTTAACGAAATCATATTTAACTCCTAACGGTCAGCCTGAGTTGTCGAAGACGATTTCATTTCTTTGACCCGACTTTGACAAGCTCAGCCTGACAATCCTGCTGTCATTATCAAAGGAAGACCTTTCCCAGAGTAATAGGAGTTTTAGCTTCAAAATTTGCAAATCCAATTATTAATAAAGACCCTCCGTGAAACTCTGTGAAAAAACTCATTTTAACTCTGTGGTTTTTACAGCGGCTTAAAACATATTACTTTGTTCTTATGACAAAACCCGGCTACCTGTTTGGATTATTTGTTCCTTTAATTAATTTTGCGATATTTCCTGCTAAAAAATGCCGCCGCTGCATTAAATGCGGGCGTATACATACTTTCACTTTAAATACTTCAACATGAAGCCCAAATATCTTTTTATCATACTCGTCATTTTTGTTGCAGGATGCAATCAGGCCAGCACTAAGGAGCCAAAAGAAAATGACAACGAAGAAAAAACAAGCAGCAGCAACTCTGAACCCTCGGGAACTGAAGAGCAAATGCAGAAGCAAGGAAATCCATTCTGGGAAAAAATGCAAATGAATGAACTAAGGGATGGGAATGGTATGGTTGCAGCTTTAATGCCGCTACCGGCTTCATGGAAATTTATGCCCGCTAACAGTAATGGAGGCCCTTCCATTACCGGCCCCAATGGAATCAGGATCACCGATTATCCTTCAAAAAGTTTTATGGATAACTACGATCCGAGCCTGCAGTACGCATATTCGCAGGGTGGGCAACAATTGCGTTCGATGCCAGGTGTTGAGCAACTCATCCAACAGGATTTGGTGCCATGGGGAGCTGGCAGGGGATTACAATTTGTAAAGTCTTATGAAATACCTGAAGTATCAAAAATGGATAAATGGTATTCCGACCAGTTATTCAAAGCTATGCCCAGCCGGTCCGATGTTGGGGCATTTGGTACAGAGTGGAAAACAACTAACGGGGACCCATACTTCCTTTTGATACATCTTAATGTAAGTACGAGCCAGGCTATGCAAACATGGTATTATTATACATCAGGCCTGGAAGCAGACCCGGAGTATTTTGAGGCGGCGAGGAAGCAATTCATCTTCGGCCTTGCCAACATGAGATATAACCTTCAGCCCATTATGGTTTATAACCAGCAGGAAGCACAGAGGGTGGGGCAAAGTTGGGCAGTGCACAATCAAAGAATGGCGCAGAACCAGGCAAACTTTGAAGCAAGCCAACGTGCATTTGTAAATAAAAGCAATGCGATCAATGATGCCATCATGAATGGTTGGAAGGAACGCAATGCTGCTAGTGATAAAAACCAGGAACAGTTTCTTGATGTCATCAATGAGCGTGAAAACGTGGTTGATCCAACTACGGGACAAGGTTATAAGGTGGCTGCGGGTGCCAATCAATACTGGATGAATAGCAATGGGGAATATATCGGCACCAAACTGAATGACTATAATCCCAACCTTGATGATAACATGAACCAGGAAAAATGGCAGGAGTTGAAATTGAGGAAGGGGGAGTAGGTGGAGGCTGGAGGATGGATGGTGGATGCTGGACGCTGGGTGCTGGAAGCTGGATGCTGGATATTGGATACGGGATACTGGATGCTGGATGCTGGATGGTGGATATTGGATACGGGATACTGGATACTGGATGCTGGATGGTGGATGGTGGATACTTGATGCTGGATGCTTGCAGCTTGTAGCCTGTAGCTTGCAGCTTGCAGCTTGCAGCTTGTAGCTTGCAGCTTGATACTAATGTTTTCAGGCAGTAATTATTTATTGTAACGTTAACGACTAGCCTAACTAAAATTAACTTAACAGGCCTTTTTGTGTTTTGATCTTCTTTTAAAAATTTCTGTGTAAATCAACGACTATTTTCTTTCTTAATCTTAACGATGTACTCCCGCTTTTGAATGCCTCCTCCTTAATCGTTTAACATTTCGTTTGTAAACAATTCCCTCCGGACCGTATCTCACAGCCATTCATAACAATTAAAAATTAAAAACATGAAAAAGATCTTTACACTAATCTTAACCGTTAGCCTGGGCACTGCCGCTTTTGCGCAGTATGATAACCGCCAGGGAAATGAAAGAAACGACGATGTTGCTTACAATGATCGCCACGACAGGCGAGACCATGACCGTCACAGTGATCGTGGAAATTATTTCAAAAAAAGAGAAATGCAGAAACAGATTGCAGCTATCAATCGTGAATACGAAAGAAAGATTTGTAATGTAAAGGACAACTGGTACATGAGCCCTTTCAGGAAACAACGCATAATTAATGAATTGGAAAACCACAGGAGTTTTGAAATTAGAGAAGTGTATGCCAGGTTTAGTGACCGGGGATATAGAAGGAATTGGTAATTGGTTGATGGTTTGTAGGAATCAGGCTCCCGATTTTTATCGGGGGCCTTTTTAGTTTACGAAAGAAATGTTGCCTTGATGGCCTGGAGATTGCAGAAGCAGGGACCTATATTCTGGACTCGTTTTTAAAAATAACTTAATAATTTTCCTGTTCCCCGCTAACCCTTCCTTCCATGAAAACAAGGTTACAATTGATAGTAAAGTCCTGCGGCTTACCGTTCACGGTACCTGGCTTCCAGTTTTCGTATGATTTTATTGTCCTTATGATGAGTGCATCCATTTCTGCAAAGGGCGAGGGATCAGAGATATAGACCGCCTGTAGTACCCCGTATTTGTCAATGACCAATCGTGCATGAACAGTTCCGTAATACCCGGACCGCTTGTTCTGGTCGATGCTTTGGTCGTTGTTAAGCCGGGTTATTAAATTCTTCTTCCACTGTTTGAACCCACCCCTTGTAGAAGGATACGTAACGTTAGGATTAAAGATCCTTTCATTGCCTTGCTGATCCCAATTTTTCCCTCCAATCATAACTCCCATACTATCAAAGGTCCGGTAGCTGCTTAACCGGCAGTCATTTCGAAACTGCCATACGGCCATCTTTTGCCCGCTATTATTATAAAAAGAAGAATCAGTAATTTTTCCATTTAAATAGCGGGTAAATGTACCTATCCTTGTCCGGCACAGGCGTTCTTTGTAATAAGAATTAATGTAGAGGCTGCTATCATGCATATAAAAAAACTGTAGATGCCAGATGCTATCTTCCTTTTTAATAATACCTTTTAACCAGGCCGTATCCTTATGGCATTCATTATGTGCCCTGTCGTGGTAAAAAGTATCACAATACGCAATATTACCAGATTTGTCCCAGGAGTTCACATATGTTGCTCCATGGCTGTTATAAGTTAAAAGCGTTTTCATCTTACCGTTAGTATGAAAGTGGGTAAGGTAAACCGGTTTGCCATTGTTATATATGATAGAGTCAGTTAGCACATTATTGCTGTTGTACCAGGTGAACGTACCGGTTTTTAATATACATGCCTCGTCATGAAAAGAACCCTTCATGAATAAGCAGTTTGACCCTGCATAATACAGTCGTTGTGCCCATAAACTATCCTGCTTTTCTTTTATCGAATAATATACCGCTCCTTCTTTTTTACAATTTTGCCATTTACGATCAAGCCAGCTGGTGTCCACACCGGCATATGCTGTGAAGCAAAAGCAAAGGACGAATAAAGTAGCTAGTATGGGCCTCATAGTACAAGACAATTGGTAATTTGTTTCACGAAAATTAAGATAATTCCTAAACAGTTTTTTATTTTTCTATTGAAAACATGCTAAACACAATTTTGGCGGAGACACGCGCCGCTGACTTTAACATTTCCCTTTCCACTTTGCCCTTAGGTTTTGCAAAGCTTTAAGATATGAGATCATAATTTCAATGTTCAGATATCAAATCTCAGATAATACCTCGAACAACCATTTTTTTAAATCAGGCAGTTAATAACTGCTTAAATAAGTAGCACACGGCCATTTAAATCTACACAGAAATTTTACGGGGATCATAGTTAGCGAGCAATTGTGCTATATACTATGACGAATACAGGATCAACCATCACCAAAATAAATTCGCATGCATATGACTACCAGCCAATCATTTTGGCAGCGCATTGGGGTTCAAAACTGGTTCCTTAAAAAAGAATCCGAAACAATTGAAACTGCAGCGCTGTCGCCGGACATCGTGTATAAATATATAGTTGACAAATTCCAGGAATCCATTTCGGAACTTTCGTTTGCCGGACGGATCATATTTTATCATGAATATATTATTTGTTTCAGCCCACCGGATTACAATAAGTTCATGGATAATAATAAGGGAATATTTGGTTTTATCATTAAGGAATCTGTAAAATCGTTTTATAAAATATTGCAACAACATAAAGAGCAGGAAAAGAGAATAACTGCCTCATCCAATAAATGGGTTTTCCGTTTTGTGTCACACCCTGATTATGAAAAGGGTGACAAAAGCTTTATTGGAAAATTGTTGCCGGGCAATGTGCAGAAAAAAGATGACAACCTCCGGGTCACTTTTATCCCGAGGCAAACAGGAATTGCACAAACCTTTGATATTGCGGATGAGTTATTGAAAGACTTCACTTTTTACAGTGATGGGTATTATGAAATTCCTTATAACAGCAACCTGGCTTTGGATGAAGCCGTTGAAACAAATGCTCCAAAATATTTTGCCCGCCTTGAAACAACGTTGCCTGAAAAGCAGTACGCAGGTAAAAAGCTTGAATACCTGATGAAAGATGAAACGATCACTGTTTGCGGAACTGATAATACAATGGTGGATGGATCTGTTTTTAGGATCCCGTCCGAATGGGTATCAACCCCCCACCTTTCGATCCGCTTTGATCAAAGCATGGATAAATTCTTTTTAAGTTCATATGGAGAGAAGACGATCGTTAATGAAATTGAAATTGAAAACAGCACCCAGGCCGCACCCGTATGGATAGAGTTGCCTGTTAATTCCAGGATCGTATTGAATGGGATTGTAACAATAAACATATTCAAATTATGATGACTGTTCAAGGCATGCTGCCTAATTAAAAGCAGATTTAGTTTTTTTAACAAGGATCACAAGGTATTATATGGATGGAGGTTAACTCGCCGCAATCTCTTTTGTATTTTTTTAAACAAGCATTATTTAAACAGTATGGACAAATTATTATCAATAGGGCTACTCATCATCAGCATCGTATTGCTGATCGCTCATTTCGCTGAAATAAAACAAACACACAACAACAATGGGTGAATATTTCTTTGGAATAACGGATAAGGGCAGGTGCCGGGAAAGCAACGAGGATACTTTTATAGTCTCGGAGCTACCCGGTAAATCGCTGCTTGTTGCCTGCGTAATTGATGGCGTCGGTGGTTATAGTGGCGGCGAAGTTGCTGCAGCTATTGCCCGTGATATTATTTTTGATCAATTGAAAAACTCAACAGGCGAACTGCTTCAAACACTCCGAAATGCTGTTCTTGCAGCTAACAGCAAGATACGTGATGAAAAAAAGAAGGATGATAAAAATGTACAAATGGCCTGTGTGCTAACCTGTGCCATTATTGATATCAGGAATAATAAGCTTTGTTACGCACATGTTGGTGATACAAGACTTTATCTTTTAAGGGATCGTTCACTTGTGAAATTGTCCAAAGACCATTCTATTGTTGGATTCCTTGAAGAATCAGGCCGGTTGTCGGAAGAGGAAGCCATGCGTCATCCGAGACGCAATGAGATCACAAAAGCACTGGGTTTCGATGAGATCAACGAGATAAATGATTTTATTGAGACAGGTGAGTCTCCTTTTTTGCCCGGCGATATCATGCTTATTTGCAGTGACGGGTTGTCTGATATGATACCCTCAAACACGATCCTTTCCATCCTTTTAAATGATAATAGCCTGGCTGAGCGGGGTGCCGGACTTGTTCATGCAGCCAATGAAGCAGGCGGACATGATAATATTACTGCAGTAATCGTTCAAAATAATAATCAACCGGTTCTGAAAGTTGCGTTAAAGCCTTCAGACAGAAAAAAGCTTGAGGACAAATCCGGGGTACCATTTGTCAAAGCTACACCTGAAGTACAAACAGCTGTACCGGTTAGGCCTACCCGTAGTAGAAAGGGCTTTATAATCCTGGTTTTGCTTTGTTCAATTGCAATTCTTCTGTTCCAGAAAAGTACCAGGCTTCATGAAAGTCCGGCCTTGCCCAAAGCGATCATGTTGCCGAAGCCTAACGAAAACCTGCTGTTACTCATGAATGCTGCCTATGACAGCTCCACGAGGTATTCCATTGCAAAGCCTGATTCTTTGACAAAGTTGACTGCGCCGCTTATGATTGGTAAAGACAGCTTTTATCTTTCCGGTAACGGTGTAATGATCAGCCCGGCTTCGAATTATAAAGGTGTGGCGATATTGATCCAACAATCAGCGAAACAAATTGTGCTCGATAGTATCGTGTTTAAAGATTTTGATATTGCTGTTGTTGCACATAAAAATAACATCGTTTTTAAAAATGTGCGCTTCATCAATTGCCGGGTGCCAGTGGCTTACGAATTGTTATTACATGATACGACAATATCTGGCCGGTTAAAAGACTCTGTATTTATACCTGTTTCAAATTTTAAACAACTTTAAATGACCGTTCTCATTAAATGGTTTAATAGCAGGAAGCTTGAACGTTTTTCGCTTTTCCTTATCGGGCTTATCCTGTCTTTGCTCGCCTGGAAATTGTACACAGTTATGCAGAGAGATTTTACGGAAGTATCCGTCCGGGTTAGTAAGGGTACAATGTTGAATCTTAATGGTAATAGCGATTCTTCCGGAATAAGAAACCTGTTGGCTAAGGGGATGTATTTTGAAGATCCAAAAGATATTGAATTTATTAGTTCCACGATACAAGCTGCCAAAGATGATTCAAAAAACATTGATAACATTGGGGAACTTAATAAACAAAACTTTTTTGTAAATGCAGATGAAGCATTTGCCAAAGGAGGCAAATCCTTCAAGAGCAGGGTAGCCCTCTCGAGAAATTTGCTGGGATTTTCCGGACCGGATTCCATTTTGTTTGATAAGGAACGAAGGCGCCCGTTTTCGGCGATTCCTGAAAATAATTTGGGGCTGGGAACTTCAACTATCACAGGCGTCATTAAGGATAAGGAAGGATTGCCAGCTAAAGCTGCACTTGTAAGATTACGATTGCTCACGCCACCGGATACCAGCGCTGGCCCTGATCAAACGGAGGATGCCAATGCTGTTGTTGAGTTTAACAATGGAGTGAGGAAGATGTTTGCCCTGGACAGTGCAAAACAAAGACGACTCATTTCACTCACTGCATATGTACGCACAGACGATGCTGGCAAATTTGTTTTTTCCGGCCTGCCCGAAAATAAAGCATATGAATTGCTGCCACTGCAACCGGGATTTGAATTTGGCCGTGCACAAGGCATTCAAAGCCTGAAGGGTAATGCAAATTTTAATTTCACGCGTTCACCCCACATGTTGAAGCTGTTTTCTGCAAAAGACTTCAATACGCTTAAGAAAGAAAAGGCATTCATTGTCAGATCACCGGAGGAAGTAAGCAATTGGTTTTTTATCATAATCGGAACATTTTTCTTTTCATTCTTATTGCTACATGTAATTTTTACCACTCGTTCTCCCAACACTGATCAACTGGTTCTTCCGGTAATGATGATCCTCGTCGGGTTATCGTTGATGACCTTATTTAGTTTGCAGGATCCGTTGCGAGACCGTTTCCTTGCAAGAAGTACATTTCTTTATTTTTGTGTCGGTATCGCTGGCATTGTCTTGCTTCAGTTTGTAAATCTTAAAAAGTTTACTGCAGACTCAGGATTTTTTCGATTATTTCTTTTTAAAAATAGCAATAGTGCTGCTAACGGTTGGCCATGGGCGATTGGAGCCATTGGTTTGTTAGTGCTTACAATCCTGTTTGGTACCGGTCCGCAGGGGAGCGGTGTTAAAGTAAACCTGTTCGGTTTCCAACCAAGCGAGATCGTGAAGTACCTGATCATTCTATTCCTTGCTGGTTTTTTTGCAAAGAATGAGGGGTTCATTTCCCAATATCCTTCGTGGAGCAAGCGTTTGTATTTTTTTATATTTGCGTTGATAGCGATCCTTGCTACCATATTCCTGTTTCTAATACTCGGTGATCTTGGCCCAGCCATCGTTTGTTGCTTTACATTCATCATGTTGTTTTCTTTTTCACGTGGAGATTTTATGCAGGTTATGGCCACCATGTTATTGTATGCCCTTACAGTATGGATATTCAAAAACCTTTGGATCGCTACGGGCATAACTGTATCAGCACTTGCATTATACATGCTATTTGCTAAAAGAAGGCTGAGTGAATCTGCGATTATGTCCCTGATAGTCGTGAGTGGATTTTTATTACTTGATAAAATAAAGGTTCTTGCCGAACTAATACCAGGCCCAATGCAAAGGCTTGTTGACAGAAAAGCGATCTGGCTGGACCCATGGAACAACCAGGTGTTTGGTGGTGACCAGGTAGCGAACGGGATCTGGGCAATTTCGAGTGGAGGATTTAGTGGCCAGGGCGCAGGTGAAGGTTTTGCAAAAACAATTCCTGAAGCGCATACAGATATGATCTTACCGGCACTGGGTGAGGAGTTTGGTTGGGCAGGGATTGTATGTGTGTTTATCCTCTTTTTAATATTCCTGCATCGTTCTGTGCTTATTGGAAGACAAACCGGGACAGCTTTTTTATTTTATGTATGTGCCGGGATAGGGATTGGAACCTTTATACAATTTTTGTTGATTGGTGGTGGGTCTATTGGTGCGCTCCCCTTATCAGGTGTTGCGCTGCCATTCACAAGCTACGGCGGTACGTCCTTACTGTGCAGCATGCTCGCAGCTGGATTCCTTTTATCAGTGTCTCGTTTCAGTGGTTCAAAAGTCCAAATGAAATTCATAACAGAAAGGCAGGATAAAAACCTGATCCCGGCTTTGCTGGCAGCCTGCATGGCAATCATCCTGCTGATAGTAAATGTGTCAGCTTATACTTTTAATAATAAAAAATGGATCGTTGAACCTGCGCTTGTAGCCGATCGTAGCGGGTCCAGGATGTTCAGTTATAACCCCAGGATCAATATCCTGATGAACCGGTTGCAGGCGGGTAATATATTTGACAGGAATGGAAATGTATTAGCGACGAGTGACGCTGCGCTTGTACAAAATGAAAAAGATTCACTATTGTCCTATGGAATACCCGCTGCAGCTATTTCCTCATTGGCTTACAAAAGAGCGGATCGGTATTATCCTTTTGCCGAACATATGTTCTTCTGGACAGGCGATGCAAATACGCGGATCTTTGACGGGGGGAACAATGGTTATTTTGCTGAGTACACGCATGCTGCCGAACTCCGCGGTTTCCCGGCACCGTTAGTTAAATACCAGGTGAGTGCAACTTCGTACAGGCAGGAAAAGTTTCTCCCAGGTACCGAAACGCAAATGACAGTTACCAAACGCGATTACAGTGCACTTTCCGATCTATTGCTCGCAGGTATAAACAGCGATGAAGTCGCAGCATTCAAAAAGCGCAACCGCGATATTACATTAACGATGGATGCAGCTTTGCAAACAAAGATCCAACGCTCGATCCAGCTTGATGATAGTGCAAGTAGAAAAAGGGTTTCCGTGGTGATCATGGAGGATAACACAGGCGATGTGATCGCATCAGCGATGTGGCCACTGCCACCTGTAAATGATTGGGATCGATTGAACCTGGACGGAGAAGAATTCAACAAATTACCGGGATGGAATACCAACACCGATCTTGGATTTACACATGCAACCCAGCCCGGCTCAACAGCAAAATTAGTTACATCATTGGCAGCATTTAATAAGCTTGGTGAAGCTGCTGCAGAAAAGAAGATCAGGGTTTATCCGAAAGATCTCATTCGTGTGAAGGGGCCCGAGCCGGATGAAGCAGGCTTGATCAATATTGAAAAAGCAATTGTGAAATCGAATAATTCTTTTTTTATAAGGCTGGCCAATGAAACACAGTTGCAGGAGGAGATGGGATCTTTGTATATGCAGGCGGGCATGTTCCTTCATGGTGTAGGTGGATATTATTTTGAAAATGAAACAGGCAATAAAGCGCAACAGGAAAAATGGCGGGAACTCTGGAGAAATACTGAATTCAAAAGCCTTCGTAGGTACAATCCAAACGATATAAAACGAACAAGAGCTATTGGGATTTCAGGGATGGCCTGGGGCCAGGGTGAATTAGTGGCTACACCAGCAGCTGTTGCAAGGATCGCCTCAGGAATTGCTAACAATGGTTTAATGGTGCCGAACAAGTATGTGCTTGATATAAATGGAAAGCCGGTGAGTAACAAACAGGCAGTGTCGCTGGTTAATGATACAGTTTATGCACAAAAAATGATGAGTTATATGAAAAAGCAAAGTGCTCCGAAAAAAACTAAGCTCGGAATTTACGTTGCAGGTAAAACCGGGACACCTGAGCGGATCTATAAGGGCGAGCAGATCAACGATGGATGGTATGTTTTCTTTGCGCCAAAGGCTAACGGTAACGGGCACCTGGTCGTATGTATCAGGATGGAAGGTGCAAAGGGATCTAGCGATGCGGTGCGGCTGGCGGGCAAACATATCATTCCGTTGTTGCTGGAACGAAATTATATAAAGGGTTTCGATGCAGCACCGCCGGATGAAGAGGAGCAGGGTATTTTCAAAGCATCAAAGCAATTGGCAAATGGACTGAAAATTGCGAATTAAAAATGCAGATGGCTTACAGCTGGAGTGCAGGTGAAAATCTAAAACTTAAATTTATTAACTCTCAACGCTATGTTCAATTTATTTAAAGACCGGACGGCAGATGTAAAAAAGATCCGTAGCATTTTATTACAGTTCATCAAAGAAAAACTGCAAAGGGCCGAGGGCGGCGAAGGTGCAGGTATCAATGGTATATACCTGTTTATTAACTGTAACGATTCAGATCGATACCTTTATGAATCGGTATTGTATTCCAATACAGCCGGGAAATTCAAGGAAGAACTCCAACGTATCGCCGACGACTATGCGATCATGTTACCGCCGTCGTGGAAACTTGAAATTGCTTTCACAGATAAATACCCGGACCAATCTTTTGTAGCAACAGAAATTAATACAGCTTTATTTATTTCAACGGGAAGAGCCAGCCTTGTCAATAAAAAGTCCAGGGCTTACATTCGGGTCCTAAACGGGCAGGCCGAAAAAGAAGTGTATGTACTGGATCCGTCTAATGAAAAAATTAATATTGGCAGGGAAGTGAAAGCACAATTGGGAGGTGGAGGAGTAAGAAAAAATACGATTGCTTTCATATCCACAGGTACAACAGAAATGAATCGATCGGTGAGCAGGCAACATGCACATGTGGAGTGGGAGGCAGCGAGCAGTTCATTTTTAATTTTTGCGGATGAAGGAGGAATTCCTCCTTTCAATAAAATGAAGATCCGTACAACAGATGGGTTATTCATAAAAATGCAGGCGGTAGAAGTGGGACATCGCCTGAAAGAAGGAGACCAGGTAATCCTGGGCGACACAGCGGTACTGGAATTTTCTTATTCAGGAATTGAGCATTGAGATGTATGATCGGGTCGGGATAATAAGTTGTAATTGGGTCAAAGAGACAATTTAAAAGTGTATGAAACGGAGTGTCAGCCAGGTCGGGCCAGGTACGGTACATTAAAGGTTTGAATAAAGTTTGTAAAATAAAAATGGCTAAAATATTTACCATAACAGAGGGGTTGGAAAACCTGGGAGCATTAAAATCAGGAGGCCAGGGGTCTGTGTATAAGGCAAGAAGAAGCGGTGAAATCATCACTGCAATTAAAATACTGCCTACACCTATTGCAAGTGAAACCAGTGATGATAAGAATTTTACTTCTTTTCAGAATGAAGTACAGAAGTTAAAAAAAGTAAATGAATTTCCGAATCCAAATGTGGTGAGCATCATTGCCTCGGGCATCACAACCTCCGGCAATCTTCCATTTATCGAAATGGAATATATTGAAGGCCCGGACCTGGGGGAATTATTGAAACCTCCCTATGATCCTGTATTCACTATCAAGGAAGTGATCAAAGTTGCAGATCACTTATCAAATGCCCTGGCTCATTGCCACAGGGCAGATGTAAAGCATGGCGATATAAAAAGCAATAATGTAAAATACAACCAACGCACGGGCAATTATATATTACTCGACTTTGGTTTATCCATCATGTCCGATGAGCAAAGGCGTACCAGCATACGGCATGCAGGTGCAATAGAATTTATGGCACCTGAGCAGAATGCCGGTACCATGCTTTTTCAAACTGATATATACAGCCTGGGCATCATATTGTTTGAGCTACTAGCCGGCACCGTTCCCTTCCCCCTGAACGACAAAGGTGAGAGGGCCCGCAATGCAGTAATGATCGCTCATATGGAGACAATGCCGCCTGACCTTGTTTCGTTGCGCAGGGAGTCAATACCTGCAAACTGGAACAATCATAAGAAAGAAAGGGAAATACAAGTGCCTGCCTGGTTAGTGAAGATGATTGTTCGTTGCCTGGAAAAGGAACCTTCAAAACGATTTACCAATGGAATAGAATTGCAGGACTTTATTCATTCAGGAATAATCGCAGAAGAAAATAAGTATGCTAACGTTGTATCAGAAGAACTGGCAATAGCAAGAACAAACGAATTGCAACTCAGGAAGCAGGTTGAAAAACTTGAATTGCAGGCGGCAGAAACACAAAACCTGGTAGAAGACCTGCAGTTGAAGGTTGAGCTTAAAGAAAAAGCGCTATATCAATTTCAATATGTACAGGATTACCAGGTATCGAAGCAAAAAGGAATTTCAAAAAGCCTGTTCATTTTAGTGCTGTTGACGGCCTTAGGCCTTGGAGGATTTACAGCTTACCATTCATTTATCCGTCCACCGAAAGATATACAGGCAGATTCCATGAAGCAGGTAAACCAAAAAACAAACAGCTTAGATTCTTCGGGTGCTGTTGAAAAGCTTATTAAAAAGCCAAAGAATAAACCTAAAAGAAATATTCAGCAATCTCCAAATAAACCCAGTCCTGAGCGAGCTGAAAAGCCTACGAATAGCGAGACCTCGATTTCTGCAGGATATAAAGCTAAGCCTTCAATATACTACCGTGTTTTGAGTACAGCCTGGTTTCACGACTTGCCTGATAAAGAAAGCAAACGCAATCAATATGTATCAGCCAACGGGAAAGTTACAGCCAGGGACGAAGAAAATGATTTCATTTATGTAATCGTTATGGACGGGCAGGGGAGAATTTGCAAAGGATGGTTGTCGAAAAAAGAATTGGTTGCTGTTGAGCCGTGATGGGTGAGGAGGTATGAGAGTAATGTTTGAGGAACTGTTAAACGGTAGATGCCGCTGAAACCTTGAAACTTTTTTGAAACCTAAATCTTGAGCCTTCACAGTAAGGGCTGATGCTGAGTTTTAAAAAATGGTTCTAAAACCTGGACCAGTTCATCAAACTTTCCGGGCTTCGTTATGAAATCATATGCTCCCAATTCTTTTGTACGCTGTATAGTAGATGAATGAGATGCGGTAGAAAAAATAATTACCGGGATATTTTTCAGGCCCTCATTTTTTTTCATTTCCCTTAAAAATTCCTGGCCATGCATTACGGGCATGTTTAAGTCAAGAAAAATAAGGTCAGGGGCAAGGTCCTTCACTAAAAGTTTTTGCAGTGCACTGGTAGCATCATCCAAAGCAATACAATTTACGGAGGCGGCTACCCGCTTTATAGCCGTCAGGAATATTTCCTGGTCGTCAAAATCATCATCTATAAGGAGGACGTGTTTGTAGTGCATTCAGTCAAAGCGTTTAAAAGGCTAAGATAAGAATTCTATTGAATTATGAATATTGTTGGCGGGTACAATCCTGATTGTTTCAATGAATCTTTACACATCTTATACCAATTAAATTAAAGCTGCGCCACCAAAGAATTGTCAGGCTGAGCTTGTCGAAGCCGGGTTAGTTATTAAGAGCACCTTCGACAAACTACGAATGGCACATAGTTTAACTAAATGATTTTCAAATTAAATGTCAGCCTGAGCTTGTCGAAGGCCAAGTATACTATGACCGGGTTCGACAAGCCTGTCTGCCGATAGACAGGCTCACCCTGACAGTATCAAGTGTCATTTTAAAAAGAGCTTACAATCCCTTTTACGAGTGCCTCAGCTGACAGACAAGAATTAATTTCTTATTTGTATTAGATTGTTGTGCATAGAAAAAGGCCCATCCTTTTCTGAATGCGCCTTTTTATAATTGTCCATCATCAACTTTCCATTACCGGAGGATCGTCACATTACCTTTTACGATACGATGACTTCCTGCAGTCGTTGTGAAATCAACAACAAAATAATATGTTCCGTCTGGTAATAACTTGTCTTTATACCTTCCTTCCCAGTTGTTTTTATAATTGCCGGTACTAAAAACTTTACTGCCATACCTGTTGTACACCTGCACTGCAGCATTGGCATAACAACTTTCAACTCCTACAAGCCAGCGATCGTTGATGCCATCACCATTAGGAGTAAACGCAACCATCGGGTCGGTGCAGCCTATATCCTGTTTTACATTCACTATTACTATGTCGCTGTTGGTACAACCTTCCGGAGTAGTAACTATGAGTGTATAAGTAGTCGTTTCTGTTGGGCTGGCAACAGGGTTAAGGGAAGTAGCAGAATTTAGCCCGGTTGCCGGGGTCCATAAATAAGTACCTGCGCTTGCAGTGCTTTGCAGTTGCACAGAACCGCCAGGATTTATGTCCTGGTCGCTGCCAGCATTGGCATTTACAACCGGCACCGTTACAGTAAATGTACCGCTCAATGTGCATAGTTGCAAGGTTGCATCAAGGGTATAGGTCGTTGTTGAGGTTGGTGATAATACGGGGTTAGCAATATTGGGATCACTTACACCTGTGGCAGGCGACCAATTGAATACTGTTGCATTGCTTTGGGTATTAGCAGTAAAAGAACTACCGTTACATATCGTTGTATCAGCTTGCGTTGCAAGGGTTATATTATTGACTAAATCAATAGTTGCATTGTGCGTGGAAGTACAACCATTGCCATCAATTACAGTTGCGGTATACGTTCCGGGATTAGCCGTAACCGTTATGCCCACCTGGGCTGGGGTTGTGTTCCAGGTAATATCGAATGGACCCGGTGTGGCAGGCAACTGCAGTGTCACTGAACCCTGGGTTGTACATGTGGCATCAGCGACTGTGGAACTAATTGTGATACCTCCACCGACAGTCACAATTTGCGTATTGGTTTCTACGCAGCCATCTGCCCCCGTTACCGTTTGCAGAACAGTATAAGTGCCGGCAGTAGTATAACTATGAGTAGGATTTACATCTGTGGTATTAATAGGTGTCAGATCTCCAAAATCCCATGAAATACCTGCGATGGTTGTAAAAGATACGGTTGAGTCAAGAAAAGTAATGGGTTGATTAACGCATAACGGTTGCGCAGGACCGAAGTGCCAGTGTGGTTCGAGTTTGGTTCTGAAGCGTTGCAGATTATAATAAAGGCCTGTGGAACCGGTGAAACCCCAAAATACCATTGGATCATTAGAAAATGTAGTTGTTACAATATCTTCGGTGTGGGTTACCCTAAGTACGTCATCAATATAAGCTTCCATTGTATGTGTTGTAGCGTTCCATACGATTTTTAAAGCATGCCACTGTCCGTCTTCTGCGTTATCGGCTCCATTAACGATCTGAACGGGCCCTGCAAGGTTGTTGGCGGTTAAATGATCAAGATCACCGTTACGCTGAATCGCAATATGGTCAGATATCGGATCGCTGTCTGGCATACTGTTTTGATAAGTATCCAGGGTAACACCAATGGATGGTGAAACGCCTCCAAAACCAAGGCCATTGCCGGTACCACCAATACTTGTACTTATGGGCTGAAGAACGAAGGCCATTCCATCTGCACCAAAATCGTCTATTGAACCAAGAAAAACATCAAATAGAAATGTAAATGACTGGCTAAGGTCAATTTGATTATTATTCCAAACGGAACCGCTTTGCGTTGATTGGGGATTCGTAATTGTATAAGTATGACAGTCATCCTGGCTCGCATTTCCATTGACAGTATATTGTTGACCCGGATTGAAACCCGCACGTCTCCCCATAGCAAGTACATTGAGAGTAGCACCAACTGCGTTATTCGTTAGCGTGATCGAATTAATGATCTTTGCAATATTGGCCTGGCTCAATGAAAGCGGTACTTCATAAATGTAAGGGCAAAGTGCACCATCACAGCTAACAGAAGTTCGCTTGATGCGATAGTATTGAGCAGGAGTAATCTTATAGGTTGCGGCTCCTGCGCACCAGTCGGGAGCAGTGGCCGAAATTAATTCGTTGGTGCCATCGGAAAAATTGACCTGTGCAGTAAATGCGGCCGGGCCGTCACCACCGAGGCAGACTACATATAACTTTGCTGCATTTACCGGCGTTACCAAAACGAGGTCAGAAGTTCCTGCAGGGCCAAGGTGTAGGGCATTGTTGCTATTTGCTGCCTGCAGCGTATAGGTGATGCCGGTATTGGTTGTTGCGTTAGAGCTTGTAATTGATGGGGAAGGAAATCCGTTTGTTGTATTACATGGAGCGCCAACGGCAGAAGGATAAAACGAAGCGCTTGAAAAAACCCATCCTGCGCCGTCTATGGCGATATTGGTTGAAGTAGTTGCATCCGGATCGGTGGTACCATCGGCAACTATATCCGCATTGAAGCCGGTTACCGGCAGTTCTGCGTATTGCGCCTTTGATGTATTTGACAGCAGGATGGCTATAAAAAGAAGGACGATCATCAATAGCTCCTTCGATTTGGCTCCAGGTAGATTAAAAACGGTACGGCTATCCTTAACCGTTGTGATTCCTGCAAAATTTTGCATAATTAGTGCTGGTTTTAATTGTTATGGTTGGTTGGTTTGGTTGTAGGTATAATAAATCAAGGGAAAGATTCGATATTAACTGAAAGGGCTGCCTGCCTGGAACTTTGAGGAAAGAATAGTGGCCTGGCAGGTGAATACGTGTTTGTAGGAAAGCCAGGAGCAAGTAGATGTCTTTCATTAAAGGAATTAAAATATATTACAAATTAAGTAGATAAAGGGGCAGTTGTTTCGAAAGGGGCCGGGAATGATAGGCGAAAGTATAATAATTTTATGAGAATGGCAGTTCGAACTTAAGCGGCGCCTCGACTTGCGAATCAATTAAACAGATCCGGACAACCTGAACCATCCAACAAAGTTTTGAAACCTGCGACATACTAAAATTTAAGGGGAGAAGTTTATCGATCAATTTTCGAGCGCATAAGGCTTTATCAACTGCCGCTGTTTACCAAATCATAGTGAGTATTTTGCGGGCCGGCTCATTATTTCATGGTTTTTTGGGTTTTTTCACCCGGATTTTTGGGTGAAAAACACTTTCAGGTTTTGAACGAAGGGCCGAACTTTGTTATCTAACCTTTTTACTTTGCTACCTCAATTACTACTTCAATTATTCAAAGAAGAATTGCTGGTCATTCAACAACGGCATGCAGTTGTATTTCCAGTAAGTCAATTATTTTATGTTCGTGTGCAAAAGATCAATGCTGAATTTGAGTTGAAATTTCTGAAAGGGTATGATCTTTCCACTGTTATCACGATGGAAATTCAGCTGGCGTTTAAACTGGTATTCCAATAATTCCTTTAAGCAGGGTGGGTAAGTGTTTTAATATGCATTTACTGCCGCATTACTGTTGTTTCTATTGTTTTTTTGAGTGTGGTTTATGGGTTGTACAGTTTGCGGTATCCTGGCAATTATTTATGATTCGCGATTCAGAACTAACAGCGATGCTTAAGTGCTGTTTCAAATTTATGTAAACATGAAATCCATTTCTTCTGGCTTTGCAGGATCCAGGTAGATTTTTATGGCCAATGTTTCCTAATGCTGGTAAGACGAAAAATTTGAGAATATGCTTTAACAAATTCTATTCAACAAACCTGTTGTATTTTTTTAAAATTGTTTTCAGGCGATTGTGTGGGATTGCATAAAAGATATTACCATCCTTCCCTTTCATCGTTTCGGCTGCAACCAGTGCATTGATAACCGCTTCTTCGGTGGCCTCTACAGTTGCTTTATAAATTCTGTCGAGGGCGTCTTTCGTAAGAACATTCCAGGTTTGATGCGTTCCTTTTGTATTGGTAGACGGTGATTGAGTACTAAAGGCTAAAAAAATATCTCCTGATCCATTGTGCGCAAAACTTCCTGTACGTGCAATGCCCATTGCCGCTCTTTTCGCTACTAATTTTAATTGAGAAGGAAGCAGCGGCGCATCTGTGGCAATAATAATGATCACGGAACCATCTTTCTTTTTTGGATTATTCAAAACCGGCTGTAGATCTTGTATTTCTTTTCCTACGGGAATCCCGGCGATCAGCAATTCGTTTCTTCCTCCAAAGTTTGCTTGCATGAAAACGCCAACTGTATAGGCTGCGGTATTGATCTTTATTTTCCTGGAAGCGGTTCCATTGCCTCCTTTAAAACCATACAAGGCCATACCGGTTCCCCCGCCCACATTCCCTTCCGCTACACGGCCAGCTTTTGCACTATCCAACGCCTCGAACACATCCTCCTTTTTTACATGGAGGCCCTGAATATCATTCAACATACCGTCCCATGTTTCTGCAACTACCGGCAGGCCAAAGGAGAAATCAATCATCTCGCCCGTGGAGAAATGATTGATGTTCCATTCACCAATTGCATCATGTACTACACCTACACTGTTGGTATTGGTGATGCCAATAGGGCCGTAATTAAAACCATAATCTTCAATAGAAGCAAGGCCAGTCATTTCGCCGTCCCCGTTGAGACTGAACCATGCCGCCGGTACAGCAGCATTCGTTTTGTTTTTCGGAAAAATAACTGTAACGCCTGTACGCACAGGCCCATTGCCTGTAGAAGTTTTCTCTGTTTCTTTAATGAGCGTTTTGTAACCTACAAGTACTCCTTCCACATCAGTGATAGCATTATTTGGCCCTGTCATTCCTTCAAAGGGAATACCTAAATCCCTGGCTCTCGGTTTTACTGACATTTTTTCCTGCGAGAATGAATTCGCAGATAAAATGATACATGTCACAATGTTTACCAACCTTTTCATATTCAGAATTTAGAAATAAATGTAAGAAAGTATTTTATATCTGTTACTGCGTTGATGAACCAGGCAAAGGCAAATAATATGTTCCTGTTACGAAGCAATGGGCGATACGGGCGAAAGTAGTTTTGGCCAGGTCAGCGTGGAAAAGAGAGCTTCATTTAAGTCTTACATATTTCATAATCGAGGCCGTATTACGAGACGGTTTGGCTGCCTTTTTTTTATTTCAATTTTCATCATTTTAACCGTTGTACTTGCTCATAAACCCCAATTCCCCTATATTTGCAATCCAATTTATGGCTGCGTAGCTCAACTGAATAGAGCATCTGACTACGGATCAGAAGGTTTTAGGTTTGAATCCTAACGCGGTCACACTCAGAGAATCGATCTCACACTAAAACCCACAAAATGAATGATTTGTGGGTTTTTTCATTTCGGTGCGTAACCAAAATAAATCAATAAAAACTAAGGGAAAACGAAGGTATTAAGGCCGAAATATTTACCCACCATTTGAACCACTGGTATAAGACTTATAGTTGAGAATTAATTATTTGAATTAAATGAACGCTGAAGAACTGTTGTTGTCCTTGTTGATATTTTTATTAGTGAATTTGGCCCGATTTGTCCAACGTCTTCATTAGTACTTAAAAGCTAGATGGAAATAATATTTTATTTCTGAATTATTTTCATAAATATTTGAGCCATTTTTTTTCTCGATGAAATTCTTTATAGTTTCCATACCATTTACAAAGGGGGTATAACAAAATGACTACCCCAATCCAGACCAGATAAATTCCCAAAAGGGATAGGCCGCTTCCTTCTTTTGGCCTGCCGAAGTTGAAACCAAATATTAAGTCGGAGCCTTTGAATCCCTGCAAAAAAACCATTGCAAACATCAGTAAGTGCACAACATAAAAATGAATAACGAAGTAGAATAAAGGCACTTTACCATACACAGTGGCGATATCCGTAAATTTATTTTTCACGCCCTCAACAAAGGAAAGCATCAAAAACATAATACCAAGCATCAACAGGCAAAATGAAAGTGACGGGGGATACTTTGTTACATTAATGAATGAAAGAAATGTAAATATGCTGTTTTTTTGAGATGACCACGGGAAAGAATCGCCATAGAGGTTTATAAAGCGGGTAAGAATAAAAAGCACTATTGCAGCCAAACCGATTTTTAAAAACAATGATTTCTTTTTGTTTTCTTCCAGCATGAATAATTTTCCGCTTGCAAAGCCAACCAGCATTATACCCAGCCAGGGAATAGGAGTGTAACCCATCACAAATATTTTGCCTGAGCCGAAAGGAAATGCACCTGGCAAAAAAAAGGGCATTAATATTCTTTTAAAACCTGAAGTTTCATTAATCGGGATAAGAGGAATGAGGTTATGGCCAAAAATTATAATTAAGCCAATTATTGCAAGTGTTTTAGGAGAAACTCTTATCAATATCGCTAGTACAATAAAGCCAAAACCTATTGCAGATAAAACATCAAAAAGAAAAACACTAAAACGGATATCAAACCATACTGCGAAATTTACGAGTGTAAAATCTAATATAATCAACCATATTCCTCTTGATAAAAGGAAGTGCTGGGTTTTTGAAATATTATTTTTGTTTACAAAAGATATAAAGGCGGAACTGCCCGAAAGAAAAACAAAAGTGGGTGCACAAATATGTGTAATCAACCTGGTAAAAAATAATGAAGCTGTTGTAGTACTTAAATCAGTCGGTTGTTGAGTAATGGAAGTAGTATGCATTAGGTCCCTTACATGGTCTAAAGCCATGATGATCATAACGAGGCCCCTGGTAATATCAATGCTGTGGATTCTTTTCATATTAGTTGAAATATTTGAATTTCATAACCATGATCTTTTAGAACAGATCCAGCATTCTGAAACTTTAATGTAGCTGCAAAAAAATTAAAAGCCACTTCGAAAACATGGGTTAGCGATAATTTCATTGTTTTTGTAATGAAAATGATCTTGTAGTTGGGTAAATGATTATTGTATTTTTAATTGTTACAAGATCTGCCATTTCTGTTTTTAATTCATCATTCATTTTTGCATCAACTTTACTCAATATAGTTTGATATTCTAACTCATTTTTATAAAAACTTATTTGCACTAAAAGATTTTTGTCCTGGAAAACTGGTAATGCGGTAAATTCATTTGCTGTTAATTCGCTAGTCCAAAATGAATTATATTTTGCACCCGAACTTTGTAAAATTTCAATGTATTTTTTCCTGGTAAACTCAATTAATTTCTCAAGTTTACTATTGGAAATATAAAAATCGACGACTGCAATACCTTTTTCTGTTGCGAACCAGTTTGTATCGAAGCTGGTTGCAGCATTATTCGAACTGCTGTTTAAATTCAATGGTTTCAAAAGGTAAACGTTGTCATTGTTGAGTAGCAAAGAGTTCGGTACATGTTTGTGCTCTTTCCAGAACGGGCTGAAGTAAAAATCGTTCAGGAATTTGTTTCTCGCTTGCATATCCTGAAATCCACGCATCCAAAAAAAGTGATCATCCTCTCCTTTGATTCTATATTGTCCTAAAATATATCCGCCTAAACTGTTTTGAGATTGAACAAAATTATCTTCGAAGTAATTGATAAAAGTATCACGTTGGCCTGGCCTCATTAAGTAATTTCGCATTTCAATAACTTCTACATTTTGATTTACTGCACTGGTTTTAAGTTCAGCCTTATCAGCACTACTGTAATACATATACCAGTTCCATTCCCATGTTTTACCATTATCGATTGAAAATGCCTGAGCCCAGGTCGGCCTTTCAGGCTTGGTTTTATCATATTGAAATTGTACAATTATCGGTTTCCCATTATATACATCCCTGGAAAAAAAAGTGCCGACACTGCCGTCAAAGGAGCCAACCAAAGGTTTATCCAGGATGCCTGTCTTATCATCTGCCCAATAAAGACTCCATAACTTTGTAGACGGGTTAAATAAGCGCAGCGCCATCCCTTCGTTAACTGAATTATCCGGCCTGATGAAATGATGTAACTCAATATTTCCCATTCCCTGCAAGATTTTGAAAGTTTCTTTTGTTCCCTCTGCTTTTAGCCATTCATTATTTTTCATAAGCCGAGACGCTAACATTTCATGATGGACAAAATGCTTTCCTATTAAAAAATCATAATCATTTTTTGAAGACGTACCGGACGCCTTGATATCGAGATCCTCATTAATTTTTAAATGTAACTTTGTAGGAACAGGGTTGACAATATTGTAATTTTCTTTATCAAACGAATCCTGGTTGCCTTCTGACGGTTGTACAATTCTTGCGGCTGTTGATTTATTTGCTTTGTCATCCTTTATGAAATACATAAACCAATTCCATTCCCATGTTTTCCCATTATCAACAGAAAACGCCTGCTTCCATACAGGCCGATTTTCATCAGTTCTGTCCCATTCAAACTGCAGTATAATATCTTTCCCATTTAGCTTATCCTTTGCATAAAAATGCCCCAGCTTACCATCGAAAGAGCCGACAACCGGCGTTTCGTCCATTGCTCCAGTTTCACTCTTTGCCCAATAGATACTCCAGAGCCTTGTTGAGGGGTTGAATAGCCTGACGGCCATGCCTTCCGTTGGCTCGCCCTCCTCATTAACCATATTGTGGGTTTCAATATTACCAATGCCTATTAAAACTTTGAACATATTGTGCGTACCATCAAATTCTCTCCATTCTTTGGAATTAATGCGATTCAACTTTAATTTTTTGTGATGTACACTATGATATCCAACTAAAAAGTCAAAATCATTCTGGCTTGATGATTTAGATGCAGCAATTAATATTTCGCCTTTATTATTGAATTTAATGGTATTCATTTTTATTGAATTTTGAGAAAAGGTTATGGGCTGATTAGTAGCTAGTAAAAGAAATAGCAAAGCATATTTCAATGTTTTTGATTGCATTCTATTATAGATTTGAATGAAATTATAAATCAAACTCTTGCTGTAAGGCGCTATGACATTTCCCCTTGCGTCTGACTTTAGAATAAAGCAAAACAGCTCAATCCATATTTTAAAGTTTTAATTTATCTGTTGAAGCGCCATAAACATGTAAGCTTACATTTTCAATTTCTATTTGTTTTTGAAAACTTAACCCTAGTTTATTGAGTAATTTTATGGAGCTCACATTTTCAGGAACAGTTGTGGCAAGAACTTCAGAGAGTTTGTATTTTGGAATTACATATTCAAGTACTTTGTTTGTAGCTTCAAATGCATATCCGGTTTTAAAAAACGTTGGTAGAAAAGCAAAACCAATGTCATGGTGTTCTAAGTATCCTCTTTTAATAAACGTTATTATTCCTATACTATCGTTGTTGCTCTTAAGTTTTACTATCCAATAGAATATGTCTTTATTAGCTAAAATTCTTTCAATATATGGAAGGGCATCAGCGGTCGATTTTATATGCCTGTCACCAATAAACTTTAGCCAACCTTCACTGTTTACCAGTTCAAAAATAAAATTGGAATCTGCTATTGATAATGGCTCAATTAAAAGTCTTTCCGTGCTGAAATGCAGTGGTTCTATCATATTAAGTTTGGTTTTAAGTTAAAAGCCGTCCGAGGCAGCAGCCAATACCTGATTAGGTTATTTTTCATTGCCAGGTTTCGGATACAAAAGTCGTAGCGCATTAAAAACCGCCTGGTGCATAATGGTAGCATGATCTTCCATTGGCAAATAATCAAAGTAAACAGCCATGCCTTTGTTTTCAGCGTTCTTTATTTTTTCGGCTAACACATTAGCATCTACTTCCATTACCCGGGCCATGTCTGTGGGGGTAAGCCCTTCTTTTCCTACGCCAATATATACTCCTGTTTTAGCCGTAGATGATTTTGGAAGCATGGCGGGTTTTAGACGAAGCAAAGAGCCATTGTCCCACCAAAGACTTGGGCTTACAATGATATAATGATTGAACAATGCTGGTTTTTTTAATAATATTTCTGTTGCTAATAACCCACCTAAAGATTGACCAATAATTGTTTTTTGATTGTTAGTCCTGTACTTGTTCTCAATCCATGGCTGTAACTCTTTTTCAATAAAGTCCATGAATTTTTCTGATCCGCCGGTCGTTGGATAATGTTTTTTATCTGCCTCAATATTTGTTGGGTAAGTAAAATCTCTTCTCCTGTCAACAGTTGCTATACCAACTATGATAGATTTTGGAACTCTGTTAATCCATTCGAAGTTATTAAATTGATACAGCCCTACAATATGAATAAAATCTTCATCTGCTGACCCATCAAGTAGATAAACAACAGGGTACTTTGCAGTATCATTTTTATTATAACCTTCTGGAAGATAAATGTTCAGGATTCGTTTTTCGGATAATTCTGCCGATTGAATTTCTTCAACTACCCCGAGAACGAATGGCTTGCCGGGTTGGATGGTTTTATTAGT
This sequence comes from Ferruginibacter sp., assembly GCA_039921685.1. Classification (GTDB taxonomy): domain Bacteria; phylum Bacteroidota; class Bacteroidia; order Chitinophagales; family Chitinophagaceae; genus Ferruginibacter. The sequence continues at coordinate 2,980 of JBDSBG010000139.1, read as the reverse complement.
CAGCGTTTGACTAATTGAAAATGTAGAAAAACAAACAAGCAATATTGTGCCTAATAATTTCATCTTTAATTCTTTTAAAATAAATCGAATATAACTATGCAATAATCAGTATGCAGCTAATTTCTATGAACAACCATTTATCGTGTACGTACAACTGTTTGCAGAGAAAAGAGGGAAAGGATCTAGTAGGTGGCTTATTGCTTCCTGTTTTCTAATGACTCAATTACTATTTCTTTATAGCTTCTTCCAATAGGGATTTGTAAACCATTTATTTCAACGTCGGTTGCTGAAAATGCATCTATTTTATTTTTTGCAACAATAAAAGAGCGGTGAATTCTTAAGAAATTATTTTTATTCAGTACATCTTCAATTTCACCCAATTGGAATTTTGTCAGGATCGTTTTATCTTTTGAAATAACCTTGATATATTCTTTGAGGCTTTCGATATAGAGGATTTCGTCAAGAAACATTTTTACCTTCTTTTTACTCACATTGAAAAACAAGTAAGCCCTTTCTGAGGGAGTGGTCGGCATAATATGATATTGTTCTATTTCATTTGGTCGCTTAAGCTTGTTTACTGCCATAATGAAACGATTAAATTCAATTGGTTTTAGCAAATAGTCAACAACATTTAACTCATAGCCCTCTAAAGCATATTCCTGGTACGCTGACGTAATTATGACTTGAGGTGGGTCACTTAATGTTTTTAAAAAATCTATTCCCTTTAACTTAGGTAAATGGATGTCTAAAAAAATGAGATCGACTCTTTGTTGTTGCAATATTTCAAGTGCAAAAATGGCATCATTACATTTACCTAATAGCTGCAAAAAAGGAACCTGATGAATATAATCTTCAAGTATTTCTGCAGCAAGCGGTTCATCTTCAACAATAAGGCAATTAAACTTGTGCATTGCTTTTAAGATTTATAGTAAGGCATACTTTAAATAAAGACATTTCGTTTTTTACAACCACATCGTATTCTTTATACATTAATTCGAGTTGCCTTTTCACATTTTTCAATCCAATATTCTCTTTAAATTCATTTATATCATTATTTTCCTTTGTGTTTTCGATATTAAAATTGAGAATGCTACTCTTCAATTTCATATCTATATGAATATACGATGTAAAACGACTTTCACTTGCACCATGCTTAAAGGCATTCTCCACAAACGGCAGTAATAGTAATGGAGAGAAGAGTTCGTTTTCATTATCTATTTCTCTTAAAAAATTTATTGTGAGTCGCCCATCATAACGTATTCTTTCTAACTCGATATAATCGTCCAGCATCTTAATTTCTTCTCCAATCTTAATAGTTGGTTTGGATGTTTCATATAACATAAACCGCAATAGTTTTGACAATTTCATTATTACCTCAGGAGTTTCATCAGATTTCTTTCTTGCTAGAGCATAAATATTATTTAATGTGTTGAATAAAAAATGTGGGTGGGTTTGATTCCGTAAAAACCTTAATTCCGATTCAAGTTTTTCCCTTATCAGGTTTCTTTCCTTTTCTTTTCCGCTTAATTGCAATCTAACCTGCTTTATAACAATTGCTACACCCGATGCAAAACCGATATCCATTAAAGCTACCAAAAAACCTAAAGGATAAAAGAATGGCCAGGTTTCGGCCATGCCATTTATTACCGGGTCTACAACATAAATTACCAGGCCTCTATACAAAAGCAAGGAGACAATTAACGCGATCATTGAATAAATAAGCCCTTTTTTCTGAATGCCTACTTTTCCGATTCTATCCAGAATTACATATAATATGAAATAAGTTAATAATAATTTTGGTATAAGGATTACTAAAGCGTTTTCAATCGCTAAAACCAATCCTGTTCCGGGAGGTAGCCTAAACCTGGTCGTATTCAAAAAGTATAATAACAAAATATCCTGGAATAAATATACCAGCCAGAAAATTAGATGTAGGAGAACCCTTTTCATGCCTGGTAAATTTCATCAAAAGACTGCATTAATTAAAATAAAACTTAAACAACAGTTTGCAATGTATCAACGAACGCTTGCTCTTACTAAGTGTAGGAATTAATAATTAAAATCTTATAGGCAGATCTGAATCGTTTTGAAGATATTATCTTCAACAAAATCAGGATATTGATCGATATAGAAGCAGAAATTGATTCCCTCTTTGCTTTTGTTTTCTGGTCAATGGCTTTCCGGATTGAATATTTAAAGTGCTGATAGAAAAGGTAAATTCATTGTGCGAAATCACAAAAAGCTTTTACAATAACCGTTATCTATTTGTTGAAAACAGTCGTTCATTGATATTTGTTTAGAGTGTTTAACTTTTTATAGAATTTAATTGTCCAAAAGCTTTTACAAAAAAGTTAATACGTGAATATCTTGATTCCTTTATCATTCCGGTTAAAAAATCTTATGAGTATATTTGTTAGAAGACCCTGGGCAACTCGCAAAGCTCACTAAAAGACAGTATGCGCTGGCCAGTTTTAGCCTTACCAATTTTCAAAAGACAAAAATTATGAAAACAATATTTGATCAAACAACAAGGAATGAGTTGATTAATAGAATTAACGTGTTAACGGAAAATAGTCCGGCTCAATGGGGCAAAATGAATGCCTCCCAAATGATAAAACATTGTACACTCTGGGATGAAATGGCATTAGGTAAAAAAAAATATAAACAGTCTTTCCTGGGTAAGTTATTTGGCAACTTAGGTTTAAAAAATATGCTGAAAGATGAACCAATGAAAAAAAACCTTCCTACTGTGCCTTCGTTTAAAATAAAAGAAGATATCGATTTTGCGCTTGAAAAAAGGAAGTGGCTCAGCCTCATTGATGAGTATAAGCATTTTTCAAACGACGACTTCATTCATCCTTTTTTTGGCGCAATGCCAAAGGAAAATACCGGGTATGTTGTATATAAACATGTTGATCATCACCTCAAACAATTTAATGTATGAAAAAAAATGTAGGCATCTTTATTTTCAACAATGCTG
>JBDSBG010000138.1:0-11453 GCA_039921685.1 Ferruginibacter sp. | reverse complement strand
GCATGAAATTGATATGTTGCGCATGAAATTCATTCTTGTACACCTGTATGTCATCATTGCTCACGGCCCAGTATATTGCTTTTTTTGCAAGCACTGCCTCGTAGCGTTTCAACAACCTGCTTTCCATTTTAAAATAAGCTTTCCTCGCAAAATTGGTCTCGTACTTTGCAAGCTGCTCATAATATTTGTATTCAACGTTGTGCAGCCGGACAAAAACTTTTCTATTTTTTAATTTATCAATTTGTAAAAAATAAGTGCAATGGATTCCTTCAAGCAAAATTGGATAATTATCTTGTTCAAGGTTTTTTAATAAAGCATCCTCTTTTCTTGAGTTTACAATGTATGGGGTACGAAATGAAAAGCTTGCAAATCCTTTTTTTCGTTGATAGTATTGTACAGATACGCAATACTTATTCAATATTTTTTGTTCTGCTCTTCCACCAGTGAAACAGTGCAGGTGAATTTTTATTCCAAGATTGTGTAAAGCTTTTATTTTATAGAACAAGTCAACCACGCCACCAAAATCGGCTGGCCATGGTACATCATGGGTAATGATATGTAGATAATTATCCAAAAATGTTTTTATAAAAAGATACGAGTTTTATTTCTTCATTTTGCCAGTTCAATATTTTAGACGCTTTCCTGCAATTCGCAGTCATGCTTTGCCAGCCCGTTTTATCATTCAGCATTTCGTTTAAATGCGAGGCAATATTCTCCGGGCTTAGATCATCAATTAAAACCGCCACATGATGCTGATCATTGATCTCCCGGTACACCGGGTAATCTACGCACAATTGCGGGGTAGCCGCATGTGTGTAGTCAAAAAAGCGGTTGGCCAATGAAAAGTAATTGCTTCTGCTGTCTTTCTCAAACAAAGTAATACCAATATATGCGGCAGCGGTATAATGTTTCAGGGCAGTTGGTTCAACCATTCCCTTAAAGATCACTTTCCCGGTAAGTTGGTTATCTGCCACAAGTTGCTTTGCCTGTGTCATAAAATTTCCATCACCGCAAATGACCAGTTGTGCATTCACCATTTTCATGGCGGGTATCAAAGTTTCAAAACTGCGCCCTTCGTTTACAGCTCCCTGGTAGAGAATGTATTTTTCTTTTTTTTGTTCCTCCAAAACCTCATTGTAAACTGCGATACTCCTGATTACCTCATACCTGCATCCGTACATTTTTTCAAACTCATCTGCAATGGGTTGGTTCACCGTGTAACCAAATTTAAAATGCGGAACTGTTTTTCGTTCGATCCATTTCCATACTTTATAGATCTTTGGCCGGCTCACAATTTCTTTCATCTCACAAAAAAGCTCGTGTGCATCATAAATGCGCTTGATTTTTTTAATTGACCCAATGTAGTAGCAGGGAAGGATCGTGTCAAGATCTATGGCACAAATAGCATCCATTTTTTTAAAGATCAGGAAAAAGAAAAGACGAAGATTACATTCAACATAAAAAAGCTTTCCTTTTTCAAACAGGCAGTTGATTCTTTTTTGATGGAAAGGTTGAGCAGTCAGCGCCTGCGACTCCTTCTTTTTCCTTCCAACCAATACAACTTTATACCCCACATTTGCCAGTGAACTGCAAATGCGTATCATGCGCTGGTCGTAAGTCAAATCAGTTGTAACAGTAAAATACAGGATGGGCAAAATTGTTTTTTAAGCAAATAAAACGCTTTTTGAAGAATTCTGAATGACCGGTTATTGATGCTGGCTGGCAGCCTGTGGGACGGTACTGATTAATTTACTTAAGAAAAAATCAAAACGAGTTCAATTCCGCATAAACAATCGCATCATCAATCTGAACGCTTTGCGTATATTTTTTCTATGATCTCAACTGTTTTCAAGCCATCATGGGCGCTCGCAAACTCGTGGCCGGGATCATTCAATGCCTTAATTAGATTTTCATATACTTTGTCGTGGTTGCTCATACTGCCCTGGTAAAATCCGTAATTGTTTGCCTGGTTACCGGCAGGAAGGGTTTTGATTTCTTCACCATCTATGCATTGGTATTCGAGTGTATTAAGGTATTGTCCGCCAATCTTTACACTTCCTTTTTTTCCAAAAATGGAAAAGGACCCTTCCATGTTTTTTTGATAACAATTCACCGTATAATTCAGCGTCCCAATCGCTCCACCCAGCATTTCAATAATGGCTACACCGCAATCCTCAATGTCATTCAATGGGTGCTCATAATTTCTCCTTATGGATTTCACTTCTTTTACATCCCCCAGGAACCAATAAAGGAGATCTATAAAATGACTGAACTGTGTAAACAAAGTGCCCCCATCCATCTTGTGGGTGCCCTTCCAGGTATTTGTATAATACTGCGGAGGCCTGTTCCAGAAACAATTGATCTGGAATGAAAAAATATTGCCCAGTTTATCATCTTCCAAAAGCTGTTTCACAAATGCTACCGGGGGATTGTAACGATTTTGTTTTACGATGAATAATTTCTTATCCATGATATTGGCAGTTTCAACCATTTCTTTTGCATCGGCAACGGAGATGCATAGTGGCTTTTCACATAGTACATGCTTGTCTGCCTTCAATGCTAAAATTGCATGTTCTGCATGCAGGCCGTTTGGTGTGCAAATGCTTATTACATCAATGCCCGGCTCATTGTCGAGCAAGTCTTCAATGGATAAATATATTTTTGCATCATACTCATGGGCGAATTCTGCAGCATTTTCAGGTACTATATCACATACGGCTACCAGCGTGCCCACTTTAACGATTTGCTCCGCATGCCGTTTTGCAATTCTTCCACAACCGATAATGGCAAATGTTGGTTTCATTGGGCGAAGTTCCGGCTTTTATAATTCAGATATGTATTTTTTTAGTTAATACAGAACGATGAAAAGGGTAGCACTCAGCTTGCATTCATTTGCCGTCGAAAAAAGTCAACGGCAACTGAATTCATAATCTACAAATACTTTATTCACGTATATCAGTCATGTCGGCCAGATATTTCTTTCTATATTTTTTAATATTCCCTGGATTTTCAATTGGTATAAAGGCCCAGGTGATTGACAATACGTCAACATTCAAAACCCTTCCTGCCAAAGCATATTTTCGCTTTCAATACGACAATGATTATTTTACAAAAACAGACGAATATTATTCCCAGGGTATCAGTTTTGAATATGTTGGCCCGGCAATAAAAACTTTTTTTTTAGCAAGAATACTTTTGAAACCTGGACACAGTGAATCAATATATGGTATTGGCCTAAATATCTTCGGCTACACGCCAACGAGTATTTTAACTGAAAGTATTCTTTACGGCGACAGGCCGTATTCCGCGGAACTTACATTTAAAACGTTTGCAGCGGCTACGGACACCCTTCATCGCCGCCGCATTTCTTCGGCCATCAATATTGGCGTTATCGGCCCTGCAGGGCTTGGAAAAGAAATTCAAACCAATATTCACAAATGGACAGGCAACCCTGTGCCCCTGGGCTGGCATAATCAAATTAAAAATGATATTATTCTCAATTACCAGGTAGATTATGAAAAACAACTTGCGGCAGCAAAAGGCTATTTTTTATTGAATGGAGTGGGGGCTTTCAGGGCAGGAACAATGGAAGACAGGATCTCTGCCGGTATAAATTTTATGGCTGGAAATTTTAATGATCCGTATACTCCGAAGTTGCAGCACAAAAAGAAAGTAGCATACTATTTATATGGCCAGGCCCGTGTTCATCTTGTGGGTTATGATGCTACCATGCAAGGTGGGATTTTTAATAACAGTAGCCCATATACGATCACCTCAAAAAATATTGAAAGGTTAACTTTCCAGGCGGATTATGGTATTGTTGTGAATTTCAGGAAGCTTTATTTGTCGTACTCGCAATCATTCATCAGTAAAGAATTCAAAACAGGCAAAGCGCATCGCTGGGGTGGAATCAACATTGGTTTTATTTTGTGAAGAAATGTAAAATCCTGAATTTGGAATAGGGTTTTAATAAGCGCCTCGCTTTCCCGAAGTATTTGCCAGTCATCCGCACATAACCGCTGCCAGAGATTGCGACACCGACAGTGTTCCCGATTGCCGATTCCCGTTTCCCGCTTCCCGTCAAGTATATTTATCACAGAAAACTTCTATCAGCAATGCTGTATTTCATTTATTTACATTATTTTTGCACCCAATTATAACAGAAAATAAAACATACCGTTTTAAAAAACAAAGAAATGTCGCATTTAACACTAGAGAACAAAGCAAGTATTTTCACAACATTTGGTGGCAAAGCTACCAATACCGGTTCCATTGAGGGCCAGATAGCGCTGTTAACTGAGCGTATCAATCATATCTCAAACCACCTGAAGGGTAATAAAAAAGACTTTTCTTCTCAACGAGGATTGATGATGATGGTTGGCCAGCGTAAGCGTTTACTAACATACCTAAGCAAACACGATCTTACCGGTTACAGGGCATTGATCGAAAAATTAGGCCTCCGCAAATAATATTATCATCTATGTAATATGATCTATTCCCAACAGTTTTTGCCGTTGGGAATATTTCTTTTTACATGTCTACTTTAATGAAGCAGGATTTCCCTGTTTTGCAAAAAAAATATCACAAATGTCACTATTAAACCCAAAATCAGTAAACTTCGATATAGGTGGCGGCCGTATTGTTACTATAGAAACAGGTAAATTAGCCCGCCAGGCTGATGGCGCCGTTACTGTACGCCAGGGCGATTGTATCTTGTTAGCAACTGTTGTGGCGAACAAAGAACCCAAAGCCGGGCAAAACTTTTTCCCATTGTCAGTAGATTACCAGGAGAAATTTTCATCTGCAGGCCGAATTCCCGGTTCCTTTTTTAAGCGGGAAGCAAGGCTGAATGATTACGAAATATTAACCTCCCGCTTAATAGATCGTGCTTTGCGCCCATTATTTCCTGAAGATTATTTATGCGATGTACAGGTGCTGGTGTCTTTGTTGTCTTCGGATGCCGAAGTAATGCCGGATTCATTGGCTTGCCTCGCAGCTTCAGCAGCATTGGCAGTTTCAGATATTCCCATCCAGGAGATCATATCAGAAGTGCGTATCGGAAGGATCAATGGCGAATACATTATTAATCCAACCCGCACCCAGCTCTTAACATCGGATTTCGAATTTATCATTGCCGCTACCAGCAAAAATATCATGATGGTAGAAGGCGAGAGCAACGAGTGCCAGGAAGAAGACCTGATCAAAGTGATCGAACTGGCGCATGATGCGATCAGGGTACAAGTAAAAGCCCAGGAAGAACTAAGAGGTCTTTTGGGTAATCTTCCAAAAAGAGAGTATGCCAAACCTTACCGCAACGAAGAATTAAATGAAAAGATAGCTGGATTTGCAAGAGAAAAAATGCATGCAATAGCTGCCGCAGGTACAAATAAACATGAAAGAAGTGATGCATTTAAAGCGCTGCACCAGGAAGTGGTTGAGTTTTTAGGAGAAGAATTACCTGACCAGGACAAAGCACTTATCGGTCATTATACCGGTGAATTGCAATATTATGTAGTAAGGGACATGATCCTTAATGATAGAAGGCGTTTGGACGGAAGGGGTACCGAAGATGTCCGTGAACTTGAAATGGAGATCAGCCCGTTACCCACACCCCACGGATCGGCATTGTTTACCAGGGGTGAAACACAATCACTTACAACAGTTACCTTAGGAACACCTTTAGATGAATTATTGGTGGAAAGTGCTCATAAATCTGATTATACAAAATTCATCCTGCATTATAATTTCCCTCCATTTTCAACCGGTGAAGTAAAGATGATGCGTGGGGTTGGCCGCCGGGAAGTTGGGCACGGAAATCTTGCCATGCGGTCATTGAAAAAGATGATGCCGGGTTCAGAATATCCTTATACCGTTCGGGTGGTGAGTGATATCCTGGAAAGCAATGGTTCTTCATCCATGGCGACAGTATGTGCGGGATCATTAGCATTGATGGACGCGGGAGTTCCCATTCCAAAACACGTTAGCGGTGTTGCAATGGGATTGATCAGCAAGGGAGATAAGTTCGCTGTTTTAACAGATATCTTAGGAGATGAAGATCATTTAGGTGATATGGATTTCAAAGTAACGGGTACGCGTGATGGCATTTGCGGTGTTCAGATGGATATAAAAGTAGACGGCTTGAGCATGGATGTAATGCGCCAGGCTTTAGCACAGGCTAAAAAAGGCCGACTGCATATCCTTGATGCAATGTATGCTTGTACAGCAGCTGCAAGGGCGGAAGTGAAGCCGCATGCACCAAGAATGGTTAAATTGATCATTGATAAAGAATATATCGGTGCAGTTATCGGGCCCGGTGGAAAAGTGATACAGGAAATTCAGCGTGAAACCGGCGCTACAATCAATATCGAAGAAGTGGACAACCACGGTGAAGTAAGTATTTTCTCAAAAGAAAAAGCAAGCCTCGAAAGGGCTGTTTCATGGGTGAATGGATTGGTAGCGGTACCTGTAGTAGGCGACACCTATGAAGGAACTGTGAAGAGCATTAAGGAATTTGGTGCGTTTGTAGAATTCCTTCCAAAAAAAGAAGGTTTGTTGCATATCAGCGAGATCAGTTGGAAACGCCTTGAAACAATGGATGGTATTTTCAAAGAAGGAGATAAAGTAAAAGTGAAATTGTTGGAAGTGGATCCGCGTACGGGGAAGTTCAAGCTTAGCCGTAAAGTACTGATGCCAAAACCTGAGGCACCGCAAAGGCAAACTCCTACCACACCATAAAGTGGACCGTCTTGCACACGAATGAAAGCTGTTGTTGTCAATGGTCTTCATCATGGGAGGGGCGGGCAGGTAATAAATAATTAATCAAGCTGCAGTTTAATCCGTTAGGCTGCAGTTTTTTTTAGCCTTGGTCCAAGCAGATGAAGACCGCAGGTTCAAATGGTTCGGAGGGAATTTACAACCGGCAAACTTTAAAAAACACAACGAGCTACCATCAACCGGCCAGGAGCAATAACAATAGTAACTATGAACCCCTATCAGTTTATATTTGAAAACATAGTTCCGGAGAGGCAGGAAATGCTTATCGCCTTGCTCGCCAATATTGGCTTTGACGGTTTTGAAGAAGATGATAAAGCCTTAAAAGCTTTTATTCCAACCGCGACTTTCGACGAGGATATGTTTCATGATGTTATTGAATTGATTGATATAAAGTACTCAAAGTCAATATTAGAGGAGGTTAATTGGAACCAACGATGGGAAACGGGATTCGAACCGGTAATCGTTCCACATCCAACTTCATTGGCAGCGTTTGCGGCGGTCAGGGCAAATTTTCATGCAGTCATCCCAGGTGTACCGTATGATCTGTTAGTCACTCCAAAAATGAGCTTCGGTACAGGTCATCATGCAACAACATACTTAATGATGCAGCAGATGAGCTTGCTTGATTTCAACTCGAAAGAAGTAATTGATTTTGGAACAGGCACGGGCGTTTTGGCCATACTCGCCGAAAAACTGGGTGCAACTAAGATCACCGCAATTGATAATGATGAATGGAGTATTAACAATTCCATTGAAAATATTGATGCTAACAGCTGTACTAATATCATTATTGTCAAAGGCGAAACGATAGAAGCAGGCATAACTGCTGATATCATCCTTGCGAATATCAATCTCAACATTATCATTGGCAATCTCGAAGCAATAAAAACTGCATGTAAAACCGGGACTTCAATTCTTATTAGTGGGATCATGCAAAAGGATGAAGAAGAAATTATAACACTTTTAAAAGAGAATAATTTTATCATTAAAACCTGTTTGGAGAAAGATAACTGGTTAATAATTCTTGCTCGAACGGAATAAACGAATTCTCCACAATATTAATTTATGGTTAAGGCGATCGTATTTTTTCGTATTTTTGTGCCCTTCAACAACTAAAGAAACAAAATGAAAGAATTGATTCTTATCATTATTGCTTACTTATTGGGTTCGATTCCTACAGCGCTTATAATCAGCAAAAGATTCTTCGGGATAGACATCAGGGATTATGGTAGTGGAAATATGGGTGCTACAAATACCTTCAGGGTACTTGGTTCAAAGTATGGTACCATTGTAATGGTGTGTGATATTTTAAAAGGGATGATTGCAGTTGGACTCTTTTATTTTCTTCCTTATTATTTGCACAATGAAGTTGACCGGACAAATTTTATGATTGGCCTTGGCCTTGCAGCAGTACTCGGGCATGTGTTTCCGTTATTCGCAGGTTTCAAAGGTGGTAAAGGTGTGGCTACTTTATTCGGAATGATACTCGCAGTTCAACCAGTTGTAGCTATAAGCTGTGTGGGCGTTTTTATTATTGTGCTGTACCTTACCCGCTATGTTTCTTTGAGTTCAATTTTAGGAGCACTTATGCTGCCTGTTTCTGTTTTGTGGATATGGAATGAACACGAAACCATGTACAGGGTGTTTGCGTTATTGGTAGCAGCCATGGTATTATTTACGCATCAAAAAAATATCGGTAGAATCTTAAGAGGCGTTGAAAGCCGCATCCCAATTCTTAAGTACCGCGACAGGCGCAAGTCCCGCAGGCGTCTTGATTAAATTTCCATTTTGTTTTTAAAAAGATCTAAGTGATCGAATGGCCTTGATGAAATCAACGCCGACGATGTTATTTTGCGCCTTACGAATTTGCCGGTGCTTTAGCTTTCGTTTTCATATCGCAACTGCCATTAAATGCATTGTACACTAAACTTGGTACAGCAATTGCAAATGCTCTAGCTTACAAAACAAATTATTATGAAAAATATCCTTGCAACAGTTATGGCGATCTCAATGATCGCAGGTTGCACAACCAACGCAGTTACAGGCAGAAAGCAACTTGTTCTTTTCCCCGAATCCACATTGCAGTCTGAAGCATTAACGCAATATCAGTCTTTTCTTAGCCTAAATAAGGTCGTTACATCCACTGCTAATAAAGATGCTGAAATGGTTAAAAGGGTAGGTAGCAGAATTGCAGGCGCCATTCAAACATTTTACTCAAATAATCCTACAGTTAGTGAAGAACTGAAATCATATCAATGGGAATTTAATTTAGTTGATAATAAAGAAGTAAATGCCTGGTGCATGCCCGGGGGAAAAGTAGTGGTGTACACAGGGTTGCTGGCTGTTACAAAAAATGAAGCAGCTCTGGCTGTGGTGCTGGGTCATGAAATAACACATGCCATTGCACATCATGGTAACGAGCGCATGAGCCAGGTTACTCTTGCCCAGGGATTGCAGGTAGCAGGAGATTTTTTTACAAAGAATAAACAACAGGCAAATAGTATTTTCAATGGCATCTTTGCTCCCGCTGCCCAGGTAGCAGTGTTATTGCCCAATTCCAGGAACCAGGAATACGAAGCTGATCATTATGGATTATTGTTTTGTGCAATGGCTGGATATAACCCGCGGGAGTCTATTCCGTTTTGGCAGAGGATGTCGGCAGCCAGTGCAGGTAATAAACCCCCTGAGTTCCTTGCTACTCATCCTTCAGATGCCAATCGTATTTCAAGGCTGGAAGGATATATGGATGAAGCTTTAAGTGTATATAAGCCCATAAAATAATAAAAATCAATCGTTTAGAACTTAAGCTCTGCCATCAGGCGGAGCTTTTTATTTTAGAAATGATGAAAGTGCCAAAGAAATGTGGTAAATTCGCAATCCCAAGACTATTGCCATAAATAAATTTGTCTTCTACCTATTGCGAAGTTTGATTTATTTAGTGAATGAATCTTTCACCAAAATCTTTAACTCATTATGTCTGATCAAACATTATTCGAGAAGCTCCAACTCAAAGATGAAAAGAACTTACTTATCCAGGGAATTCCTTCAACAATAGAAAAACAGTTCATAAAACTCTCATTCGCAAAATGTGTTACGCCATTACTTAAGATCAAGAAGATCGATTTTGCACTGGTCTTTGCAGTAAGTAAGAAACAACTATGTGAAATACTCAATGAAGTTTTTCCAGTGCTTCAACCGCAGGCAAAGTTTTGGATCGCTTATCCTAAGCTAACTTCTAAGATTGCAAGTGACCTGAACCGCGACTGTCATTGGGAAGTAATCGACAATTTTGGCTTTGAGGCAGATGGTGAGATAGCAATTGACAATACATGGACTGCTGTTCGCTTCAAAAAACTAACACAGGCACCGGTTAAGAAAGCAAATTTCAAGGCAGCTTTTCCCCTGGCAAATCTGGATAATAATGGCCGCAGCCTTGATGTGCCTGAAGAATTACAGGTGCTTTTTAAGAAGAACAAACCAGCAGAAACTTTTTTTGATAGCCTGCCTATCATTAATAAAAGAGAATACGTTGATTGGGTGATTGGAGCAAAGAAATCGGAGACAAAGATCAAAAGATTGGATGCCGTAGTAGAAAAATTATCTACTGGTAAAAGAAATCCAACCGCACGATAATTCCGACATCCAAGGCTGGAAGCACTCTGGTATTGGAAAGCTGTTCTGATTATGAAGTTTTAAGAAAAAATATTAAGTAGGAGGAATGTTAAACCTAAAAGATCAATCTTGAGGGTTTGAAGTTCCTTCTTTTTTTGGGGGAAATTGGGTCAAGTTGAGAACGTCGACAGCCGCCAGCGCTTCGAGTCCGGCAATCTTTCCCATTATACTTAGCTGGACCGCTTCATCGCAGGTAACTAATCGCTTTTCAGCATCGCGATACTTAATTTCCAGCCATAAAGAGTCTTTGCTTTTTTCGTCTTTAGGGTGCTGTTTTATTAATTGTTCCAATAAATACATTAGACTTCTCGTCTGCGTATATTTTTTTTTGAGTGCTAAATATACTTGTTTCATTTTGAGGGCTTTGTGTGCAGCAACTTTTTTTTGAAATTCAAGTTCTCTTGCCATTTTTTTAAGGCGTTGCCTGGAATCAGGTAAGGGTTCCCAGTTCACGCCCTTTTTGGAACTGTTTATTTCCAGTTCTGCCATTAATACGAGCAGCTTGCTGTGTTTTTCACTGGCGGCCTTGGGCAGTTGACGGGTATTCCTTTCAAAATGTGCAACCTGGCTCCTTGAAACCTCCAGCCATTCTGCAATTTCTTGTTGGTTGAGGCCGTATTTGGTTCTTAAGTAACTGCTCATGTGACTGAGATTTATAAGGGCAAATGTAGGAAAAACTGTAACAACAAAATTGTAACAGGAATTTGTGTTACATATTTTCTGTTACAACTTTTGCGACTGCCTGCGACGACTTGTCAGGCCTACGAGTTCGCTACTTGTTTAATTAATACAACAAAGTTTTTGATTCATTCATCCCGGTTTATCTTGTTGATGTCTCACCGGGGTCTTCACACAAACAAACTTCCAATTATCAATTATTTTCCATGAGACCCCGCGTCTAATGTCTCACCGGGGTCATCACCCAAACAAACTTCCAATTAGCAATTATCTCCTGTGAGACCCCGCGTCTTATGTCTCAGCGGGGTCTTCACACAAACAAACTTCCA
>JBDSBG010000137.1:0-3549 GCA_039921685.1 Ferruginibacter sp. | reverse complement strand
AATTTCAGGAATACCTGGCATCTAAACCAATAAACTATCGACTCGTTTTTCTTGTTGATGAGGTTTCACAATATGTAGGGCAAAATAAAGATTTATTGCTTAACCTACAGACCATTGTTGAAATGGTGAGCCAATATTTAAACAACCAGGTTTGGGTTGCATGTACTGCTCAACAAGATCTGGCTGAAGTTGTACAGGGAGTAGATTCTGCAGATCACAGAGATGAATTTGGTAAAATCCTTGGTCGCTTCGATACCCGCATTAGTCTTGAATCTAATGACCCAACCTATATCACGCAGAAAAGAGTATTAGATAAAAACGCTAAAGGCCATCAAGCCCTTAGTGAACTTTACCGGTCTAACAAAGATGCAATAGAGCATCAGCTTGATCTTGGTAGCAGTTTATATAGAGGGTATAAAAATGAAGACGATTTTCAACTTTCATATCCGTTTATTCCATATCAATTTAAATTAATCGGCGATGTATTGGATTCTTTTAAGCAGTTGCGTTTTGTAATTGAGCAGGTAAAGGACAATGCCCGTTCTGTTATCGGCATAACACATTTTACTGTAAAACAATCTGCTAACAAAGAGGTGGGGAGTTTTATTCCGTTCGATGCTTTTATGAATGACCAGTTAAGACAAAACATGCAAAATGCCGGAACCCGTGCGCTTGACAGGCCACTTGGCCTGCCCTGGATAAAAAAGGACAGTTTTGAAGAAAGGGTTGTTAAGAACCTCTTCATGATTTCAAATCTCAACCATAGTGTAATACAAACTTTCCCGCCAAACGTGGAAAATCTTACAACACTTATGATGACAAAACTGGATGAAAACAAACTTGAATTACAAAAGAAAATAAAAGATATCATAAGCCGCCTGAGAGATGAAAATATTGTTCGGGAAGAAGAAGGACGTTTTTTCTTTTATAATGAGGATGAAATAAATGTAACAAACCTCATTGGAAGCCAACATGTAAACGCAGAACAAAAATTTACTGAGCTTGATCAAACTTTTTTCAGAAAGATTTTAAAAATCGATCCTAAGTTCAGTATCGGTAAAAATGATTTTCGTATTAGTTATTGGGTAGATGACAAGGAAATATTCAGGACCGGTGATATCAAGGTAAGCCTGCATGTATTGGATGACCAATCTTTAGATTCAAAGAATCTACACACTCCAGCTGATGAATTGATAATTGGGATAAATGAATGGTTTTATAAAGACCAGCAACTAAGAAAAGATTTTGAATGGTTTTGTAAAACTAAAACTTACTTGTTAAACAGTGGAGCGGCAGCTACTGGTGAGCGTAAAAAGACAAATGAGAATTTTGCGTTGCGCAATAAACAAATGGAAGAAAGTATTGCTACCCGGATCATTCAACAATTTGTTAAAACCAGGTTTATCAGTCAACAACGTATTATGGAGAGTAATGAAATAAATGGTAGCAATCCTAAGGACCGTTATGCCGATGCGTTGGAAAAACATTTGCTCCTGGTATATAATCGAATTGAATTAGCCAACGACTATGCATTTACAGAACAGGATCTCAGAACTGCTGTACGTAATCCACAAATACCATTACCCGAACTTACACCTGCAGAAACATTGGTGAATGATTATATCAGTAGTAATGGAAATACCGCATCTGTAGAAGACCTGGTGAATAAGTTTGACAAACGACCTTTCGGTTGGAAACACACCCAGGTTATTCATATCCTTGTAATGTTGCAAAAAAAGAAAAAAAGAGAATTTGAATATCAGAATGAGCCAAGGTATAATCCGGCAGATTTTGTGGAAAAAGCAATTAATAGTAAAGAGCGCAGTCGCTGTGTTGTAAGCAGTGCAGAAGAAATATCTGCAGAAGAGATAGATAACACGATTGCAGCATTCCGTGAAATATTTAACCAGGACATTCCACACACTTCAGATGGCAACAAGCTTTTTGGAGATATAATCGACTGGGCTAAACAATATAAAAAGGCGAACGAACATAACCTGCAAACTTATTATGGCAAATATCCTTTTGGCGAGCATTTGTTTTTATATGATGAAATGCTAAAGAATTGGATTGAAATAAGAGATATAAAAAAAATGTTCGATTCTTTAATTGCTGGAAAGGGAATGGCCAAACAATGGCATGACAATGCAAAAGCAATACAAGATTTTATTAATCGTATGTTGCCTGAATACGAAAAAATGGGTCAGTTTGTAGCGGAAAATAGGAACAATTTTACCTTACTTTCATACGAAGATGTTTCAAAAAGTGAGGAGCTGGTTGCGTATCTGGTAAACCACACTCCTCAAACAGATTTTAGGCATAAGAAAAAACTGGTTGAGGAATTAAAAGCTTCCATCAATGATTTAATTATTGAATTGCAACAAAAAGCTACAGAGCGGTACAATAAAATATTTGATGAGTTGGAGCGTGAAGCAGATAACAAAGAAGTTGAACGTATCAATGTTTTGCCAGACAGAGAAACAAAGTTCAGGCAAATTAAAAAAAGTAATTCCATTAGTGAATTACAATTGCTTGTGGCGAATGCTGCTTCTTATAAATCTGGAATATTGCAAACCATTTTAAAACTACAATCAGAAAGAGAAGCAACTGCTGCTAAAGCAAAAGGAAAATCGATCGTGGTTTCTGAGCCTGTAGAGTTTTATATTTCGAGCATCAGAGCATCTATTAGCAATGAAACTGAGCTAAATGAGTTTTTAGATAGTCTTAAGACCAGTATGCTGAAATTGCTGAACGATAATAAAACCATCATCATCAAAGAATAAAACTTTAGCCAACAATTGAATCAACCAGCTTTATTATGAATACTTCTGCCCTTAAAGCTTTTGCCCAACAAGCCCGCCAGTTATTACGTGAATCTGTTGAACGTCGCATGATATATTGGGGGTTTGATGCCAAAGGAAATAATTCAGCATCAGTTGAAGCCGTTAAAGGAGGTTATACATTCAGAGGTAAAGTAAGTGATGATGTTAGCGTTTCCGGTAAATGGAATAAACTAAAAGCAGCCATCAGTAAAACAAGTTTTGATGAAGTTGTAGAAAAAGCCTCCTACACCTGGTTTAACCGTTTGCTTGCGATAAAAATCCTTAGCAAAAATGGTTATGAAACTGCACAAATTGATTATCTAAGTGACGAAACTAAAACGCCTGCAATACTTGAAAGAGCAAGGCGTGGACAATATTTTTTTTTAAATAATGCAGAACAACAACGCCTAAAGGTTATATTAACAGACTATGAAAAAGAACAAGATGCTTTTGCTATTTTATTGATTGGTTATTGCCACCAACATCCATTACTGCAAGGTATTTTCGGTAGCATTGATGATTATACCGAATTACTTTTGCCTGATGACATACTTACAGAAAATGGATTCTTGTACTTTCTAAATACAACTGATGCCATTACCGAGGAAGATTACAAACAAGTTGAATTGATTGGTTGGCTCTACCAGTTTTATATAAGTGAGAAAAAAGACGAAGTATTTGCCGGCTTTAAAAAAAATAAAAAAGCGGAATCAAAAGACATCCCCGC
>JBDSBG010000136.1:0-40693 GCA_039921685.1 Ferruginibacter sp. | reverse complement strand
GAGATAAGATCCGTCGGCAACATTCGCCTGTCCAAAAACACTGTTGGCATTGCCCGATTTTATTGTGTTATTTTCTCCGCCAATGATATGTGAATTTCCTTTAAGAATATCATTGCCTGTGCCAATGGCGGTGCTGAAATTACTGCTGTCCATTGTATTTGCATAACCGATACCCGTAGCCGCTCTGCCGCTTTTAATAATATTGGATTCCCCAATAGCAGTATTGGAAGAGCCCGCATTTAACTGGTTGTTATAACCCAAAGTTAAACTGTACTGCACACCTGCTTTGATGGTATTACTCACTCCGGCGGCAATCGAAGCATAACCACTATCCTTATTGTCCTGCCCCAGCGCTACGGCTGATTGATAAAAAACTTTGTTGTTCAACCCGATGGCCCCCAGGTAACTTCCTTCTGCGCTATTATTCTGTCCAAACAAACTATTAGCATTTCCTGATTTTATGAGATTATTTTCACCTGCGGCAATATGCGAATTGCCTTTAAGTATATCATTGCCCGTTCCAAGCGCAGTACCGAAATTGCTGCTATCAATAATATTCGCATACCCAATTCCCACATTGGCCCTGCCAGACCTGATAATATTGGCTTCACCCATTAGATTGCTGGAAAAACCGCCCCGGATCTCATTGAGGTAGCCCAGTGCATTGCTATACGAGGTGAGTTTGAATATTTTATTTCTCAAACCCATCGCAAGAGAAGCCCAACCAGAATCTGCATTCTCCTGTCCAAATGCCATCGCCGATTGGAAACCGGTAATGTTTTGATATCCTAACGCGGAACTATAGTCGCCAATGGCCTTATTTTGATAACCGTTTGCGGAAGAGCCTGCGCCTGAAGCAGTATCTGCCAGGCCAAAGCTCCAGGAATAGATACCCGATGAAGCCGAATTAAATCCCTCGGCATGGCTGTAATCACCACTTGCAAGCAGTCCCTTGCCTGTTAAAGAAATGATCCCAAGTTTATTTCCACGAACACCAACTGTACTGTCATTGGAATGATAGGGCCATACTGTTGCCGGCCCTTGTACATTGGTATTGATGCTGGCCCATACGATATTCGTTTTATAGAGATAAATGCAATTACTGTCAATATTAAAAATGATCATCCCATTTACCGGAGATGGTATCGCTTGCATTTGAACGGTTGTCATCCTGGGCAATGTGAGTGCCTTTGATGTACTTTCCAGCTCAAGCAGTGAGCCTTGTGAAATGGTTCCGGGATTGTCACCAATTTTCACCTGTGCTTTTACATTCGCAAACACGATAAGTGCCGATAAAAAAATAATGGCTGCTTTTTTCATAACAAATATTTTTAAAAAATTCTAATTCATGTTGATCCAGTTGGTTCCGTTAAAATATTCGAACTTATTGGAGTCCTTATTAAAGCGGATCATACCAGCCGTTGCCGGCATTCGTGTTACTCCATTCAGCACAATCGGGTTAAGTGAAAAATCATCCAGCTTCACGCCATTCCTATACGTTAACGCGTAGGGGCTTGCAAAACCATTATAACCAACAGAATCTGTTGCTAAAATGGGCCTGTTCATAGTTAGTTTGATCAGTGAATGATTGTCGAGCCTGATATCGTTGATTGCCAGTAACGGGTCATTAAAATAAAAAGAGCTGGTAATAAGCGGGTTTACCTCATCCAGCGAATTGCTGAAGGGCGGTAGAAAATACAGTGTACTGTCATTGAGGTAACTGGTAAAAAAATAAGGAGCTTCTCTTTTACGTGTTATGGTGTAATCATAGATAACAAATCTCCCGGTTGAATCTTCCACCTTAAAACTGATGGTATCTGGTTTGGAAATAATATTTCCACTGGGAACAATGCCCGAGAGCCTGCCAATAAGTGTATCGATCGTCAGCCAGTCCGGTGCTCTTAACAAAGAATATCTCAAGCGGGAATTGTCAGGGCTTGTATTTACAATGAAATTGTTTTTGATGTCATAGATATAATTTTCCCCGTTTACAATTGAGTCTGCTGGCAATTGTTGTAAATCAGCGGCTTCATTTCTCATGAAAGCCCGTATCACTTCAACAGAACGTTCAGTGATGCGATGGATCGTATCCATTTCATTTAGGTAGAATTTATAATTTCCACCAGTTCCTTCCAATGCCTTTGCAACTGAATCAATGTAATAAATATGTTGAAAGGAACCTGAAAAACAACAATTGTCATAACGGTTGTTTATCTGCAACATTTTTCTTGCAGGTGCCAGGCAGGATAACGTGTACAATTCATGCAGGTCTAGTAAACTGTATAATGGAGGATAGAACTGCTCATAATCTCCTTCAGGATAATATTTCAGTCTTACCGGCATGGGCCAGGATCCTGCAACCGGGAAAGAACAACTGATAGAAGAATCAATGGCCGGGTAAATTGAAGTTGTCCAGCCTCCGCCGGATAAGCCGCACATATAAATTGAACTGTAATTGGCTCTTCCCAAAAAGTTTAATGATGCGATCAATGGGTTAAAAAAAAGTGCTAACGGGTATTGATAGTGGCCATCTTCAAATACGGCGGAGTGATTATTATAACCACATGAATAACCTTGCGGCACAACATTCTGGTAGTTGATCATTGGAACTGCAAGCACTGTATAACCATCGGCAAGCATAGCAGGTATGATAAGGCCAGGTTCTGCTCCACTCCCGTTTGCTATCACATCTTCAGTAGTTGCTATGCCTGCGCAATGCCCGGATTGATAAATAAATAATTTGCCATTGCTGTTGTGAGGATGAAAAAGATAAACAGATAGCGATTCAGGAAAATCAACAAGGTTGTCAGTTGGCCGTACGGTAAGCCTGTCAACAGAATCAAGGTTGCCTGCGGGGTATAAAATGCCGTTATAAGGAAAACCAGGGTAATGATCAAGGCTGTTTACATTGGTAGTTACTGTTTCAGGCAAAATATCATAGGGAAAAACCAGGCTGCCGAAGATCACATTTTTTAAACTATCGCGGTAAGCCGTGGCATTAGCCGCTGTTATTTTTATAGGGCCTACCCTTTGGGCTGATGCTTGTTGAAGAAAAGCAATAAAAACAATGCCCAACAATAAACAAGCGGGTAAGAATAGCCTTTTTCTAAAATGTAAAAATATAATCAATCGATTCGTTTATTGTTAGCACATAAATAGATGCAGATGGGGGCTATTCTGCTGTCTACAAATATAACGATATATCAATACAAGAGCAAGTTTCACAGGCGTATTTGTAGGCAGGCAATACTGGCATAGTCGCTAATACCCAGAAGGGTAATCTTCGTGTCAGATCAATTCAAATGAAGGCTTTTTAATGAATCATTGAAAACTACCGAAAATATTGCTGCACCTTCTTTGTTTAAATGTGTTTGATCTCTCCAATAAAGATTAGATTCTAATGCAGGTATCGTCCCGACGTCTGAAAAATTAAAAATATCATACACATCATTGCTGTGTAAGAGTGATAGGATTGCATCATTCCCGGGTTTCAGCAAAATAATATTTTTATAAGAGGGTGGCAACAGTAGCAAGAGTCTGATACCATTTAGTTTACAGGTTTGTGCAATGTCCTGTAAGGCTTTCATTTTTATCTCAGAAAAATGAAAGGTTTTACCAGTATCTACCGGTACAAATGAACCAGTGGTATCAATTTGTCCTGCCAGCCCTTCAAAACCATTATTATTTGTAACTGAATTACGGCGTGCATAGTTATAAACTATATTCAATAATTTACCATTAAACCGATAAGCATGCAGCCACATTTTTATTTTTTCTGCATAGCCTGTTTGCTCCTTAAAATAATTGCTCAATGCCGGGCTTTCATCTATAAAAGGATAAAGCGGCGATATTTCAGCATTGACATTATCATCCTTCATCGTAAAATATGGATAAGCATCTACCTGCAGTATAACCAGCTTGGGTATCCGCTTTTTTTCTATCAGTAATTTTAAAAGCAGGCTGTTATATATGAGTCCACCTGTGCCGTTGATGCCAGCATTGTAGCCATCTCCATTGTAGACATTCGATAAAAGAGCAGGATCAATATGATGTTTTGCCCTGGACGATCCTAAAATTAAAAATGAAACATGTTGTTTTTTTTGAATTAAATAATTTACCGAACCGCCACTTTCACCAGCCATTGTTTTATAAAAGATCTCCTTCGTGAAGAAATAAGTAAATAACCGGTCCATGATTAAAAGCACCAAGAGCAGTACAAAGATTTTAAGAAGTATTTTTTTCATGTTTTAAAATTGGAAATAAATAAACTGGCTGCCATTTGAATTCCCAAAAAATATAATTAAGAAAATAAAGATGATCGTAAATGCAGCCAATATCCTGTCACCGTGCTTTCTTTCATACAACTGGTCGAAAGTATAGTTTCGAAAAACAAAATATTCAAAACCGAGCATCAATAAAATGCCGAACACGATTGATGAAAAAACATTGATGTCGAGGAATTGAAAAGATCCTGCGTGAAAATCAAAGCCTATTTTTTTGATGATCTCAATCGCCTGTTTAAATGTAACAGCCCTGAAAAATATCCAGGAAAATGAGATCAATATAAAAACATACAGTATCCTTATTCCCTTTGAAATAAATGAAACGGGTTTGTATTTCGACAAACCGGTCGCTTTTTCCAATGACAGGTAAAAGCCATTTATCCCGCCCCAGATAATAAAGTTCCAGGATGCCCCGTGCCAGAATCCTCCAAGCACCATGGTAAACAATAGGTTTCGATAGGTACGCCATTTCCCTGACCTGCTTCCTCCGAAAGAAATGTAGAGGTAATCCCGCAGCCAGGTAGATAAGGAAATATGCCATCGGCGCCAGAACTCGGTGATGTCTTTTGAAAAGTAGGGTATTTTAAAATTCTCTTTAAACTTAAAACCCAGCATTCGTGCAATGCCGATAGCCATATCCGAATAGCCGGAAAAATCACAATATATCTGTATTGCAAACAACAACGTACCTACCAGCAACGTAGAACCTGAATGAAGCTGGTAGTTATTGTAGGTTGCATCTACATAGATGCTCAGAATATCTGCAACCATTACTTTTTTAAACAATCCCCAAAAAAAACGATGAAGGCCCACAGAAAAATCCTTGTATGTGATCGCATGATCACAATTTTTTAGTTGTGGAAGTAAGTTATTGGCACGCTCAATTGGCCCAGCTACCAATTGTGGAAACATCATAACAAAATTAGCATAGGTCAATAAATTCCTTTCTGCTTTAATATTACCACGATATACTTCAATCACATAGCTAAGGCTTTGAAATGTATGAAAGGAAAGGCCAATTGGCAATATAATATTCCAGTTTGCCAAATGCTGAATTCCCAGGGCATTAAAATTATCTATGAAAAAATTATGATACTTGAAAATAAAAAGAACAAGGCAGGTATTCACGATCCCAAAAAGCAGGTGTGCCTTTTTTGCTTTTTGCGAATGATCATCCTCTATTTTTTTTGCAGCATAATAATCAATGAGGATGGTAAGAAATAAAATCAATACATACACGGGAATAAACCACATGTAAAACAGGCAGCTGCCGATGAATAACAGGATCTTTCTATTAGTTCCATTTAAATAATAAAAAAGAAAAAAGAACACAGAAAAAAAGATCAGGAATATGATTGAATTAAAAAGCATTCAGTAGGGACATTTGGTAACAGGGTTAAAACTTGGTAAGCACAAACAAATATTACTCATTCATTTTACTAAACAAAAATAAAGAACTTAATGTTACCTGGATCAAAACACAATCTTATAGCCAGTATCATATCTTTGCAGCCTATGCATTATGCTTCAGTAGAAAATATCAGCAAGTCGTTTGGAATAAGGACGCTCTTTAAAAACATCACCCTTAACATCGAGGAAGGAGACAAGGTTGCGCTTGTGGCACGAAATGGCAGTGGCAAATCTACTTTAATGAAGATCATTGCCGGGTTGGATACCGCAGATTCCGGTACCGTTTGGGTACACAAGGATATCAAAACAGTGATGCTTCAGCAGGACAATGACTTCGACCCGAACAAAACGATTTGGGATAATGTGCTGCGTTTAGACAATCCCGTTGTGAAAGTGGTGAAAGAATATGAATTGTTTTTGGAAGAAGGGAGCGATGACCACGATAAACTGGGTGACCTGATGGCAAGCCTTGATGACCTGAATGCCTGGACATTTGAAAGCGACCTTAAACAGATATTGGGAAAACTAAACCTATATCACCTGAATGAAAAAGTGGGCAACCTGAGTGGTGGACAAAAAAAACGCGTAGCCCTGGCTCAGGCATTGATTGAAGCCGAGCTGCACGAAGGCCGCTGCCTGTTGATACTCGATGAGCCTACCAACCACCTGGATGTTTCCATGATAGAATGGTTGGAAGAATATTTAAGCGCTCAGAAGATCACCCTGCTGCTTGTGACGCATGACCGCTATTTTTTAGATGCAGTATGCAACGAGATCGTTGAGATTGATGAAGAGAAGGTTTATGTGTATAAAGGTGATTATGATTATTTTTTAGAACAGAAAAGTTTACGCCTGGAAGTGCAGCAGAGTGAATTACAAAAGGATAAAAATATTTTCAGGAAGGAACTTGAATGGATGCGCAAACAACCAAAGGCCCGCACTACAAAAAGCAAGAGCAGGCAGGATGCATTTTCAGAAGTGGAAGACAGGGTAAAACAACAAAGAGATGTTGCAGAAGTTAGCCTGCAGGTTAAAATGACAAGGCTGGGAGGGAAAATTCTTGAACTAAAAAAAGTTACCAAAAGTTACGGGCCGCTGGCCATCATGAAAGGTTTTGATTATACTTTTAAAAGAGGAGAACGCATTGGTGTAGTAGGAAAAAATGGTGTAGGGAAATCTACCTTTTTAAAAATTGCATTACAACTTGAACAACCGGATAGCGGGAAAATTAATCATGGCGATACGGTCGTCTTTGGAAATTTCAGCCAGGATGGATTACAATATAAAGAAGACAAACGTGCCATCGAATATGTAAAAACAATGGCGGAGTTTTTTCCGTTGAATGATGGCACTAAGATTTCTGCAAGCCAGTTCATGGAGAAGTTTGGTTTTACTGCCGAACAACAATTTACATTACTCAGCAAATTAAGCGGTGGTGAAAAACGAAGGTTGCACCTGATGAGTATTCTTTTTCTAAATCCAAACTTCCTGGTACTGGATGAACCTACCAATGACCTTGACCTTCAGACCTTACGTACACTTGAAGAATTTTTGTTGGAGTATCCCGGTTGTATCTTGATCGTTAGCCATGACCGTTACTTCATGGACAGGATGGTGGATCATCTATTTGCTTTCGAGGGAAATGCCGTGATCCGGGATTTTCCCGGCAACTACAGCCAGTATCGTGAAGCGGTGTCGAGAGGTTTGCTTGCAGATAAAGAACAGCAGATCATGGTGAGCAGGGAAGAGGCAACAGGCGATGATAAACACCAAGCCGTTGCAAAGCCGGCCTCAAATCCTGCAGCGCAGAAAAAACTTTCTTTCAAAGAAAAATCGGAGCTGGAATCTTTAGAAAAAGAAATGCCTGCATTACAGGAAGAAAAAAAGAAACTGGAAGAAAAGATGAGCGGCAATATTTCTTACGATGAATTACAAAAAGCTGCGGATCGCATCAGCCTCATCATTCAGCAACTGGATGAAAAGGAAATGAGGTGGCTGGAGCTAAGTGACAGGTAATGACATTGTCGGCATTTACACTAACCCTGTCGGCGGTTGCATTAACCCTGTCGGCGGTTGCAAACCCCGACAGCGGTTCCGAATTCTGCCTAATCCGAACCCTAAAATAAATCTTCAATAATCCACGTACAATATTCAATACAGCTTCCCCAGTTGCGGCAATACTCTCTTCCATTCCATCAACCCCGTCGCGGTTGCACTAACCCTGTCGGCGGTTGCAAACCCCGACAGCGGTTCTGAATTCTGGCCATTCCGAACCCCAAAAATAAATCTTCAATAATCCACGTACAATATACAATACCGCATCTGTGTTTGCACCGCGGTTTCCAAGAAATAACCACCATTCAAATTCAGTGCTTCGCCCTAGCCCTTATCTTCTCGATCATCTTCTTCGAGTTTTCCGCCGTTATTCCTTCTTTATCCTTTGCTATAGCCATTTGATAGTAGCTTAATGCCTCTTCAGTTTTTCCCATATACATGAAGCTTTCTGCATAACTGTCTAATGCATTCGCTGATTCGGGAAATAACTGCGTGTTGATCCAAAACAAAGCATTTGCATCACCCGGATTTGTAGTCATGAGATTATATCCTTCCTGGTTAATGTCGGGCTCCATCCTGTCGAGAAAGTAACGATGATGCGGATCTTTCTGGTAACCACTTGCAAATGACAAAGCCTCTTCTTTTTTTCCGGAGGAAACTAAAGTCTTCAATGTTGGTATTAGTGGCCTTGAAAGATCAGAATATAAAATCGCATTTACTACAGGATCAATATTATTCTGATAATCTGCAAAGCTCATGTCCACCGCTACTGATGGAGAAGTCGCTTTGCGGCTGTCTCTGGGATCAAGGTTTTGCCACCACATCCAGCTAAGGCTTGCCGTTATGTTGCTGTTGGGAAGTGTTTCAAGCTTTGTGTCACCATAAAAATTTACATTCTCGGCGGTGGGCTCACCAACAAAAGTTACTTCAGTGTACTTCTCCAGTTCGTTGGTTAAATTTTGTGCAGCAGAAAAAGTCCTTCTTCCAATAATGCAAAAGAATTTCCCTGGCTGATTTATTTTTTTTGATGCAATGATACTGGTGATGATGGGTTTGTTTAAATAATTATTTCCGCCACCATTCAACCTGATATCCAAGATTAACTTTTGTACATCATTATTTTCAATATAGTCTGCCATACCATTGAAAAAAGCAGCGATGGTTTTATCGCCATCATTAAGCGTGGCGCTGTGCCTCACATATAAAGTTTTACTTGAAGGAATGTACTCCATATAACGAAAAGACGGAAACCCCTTTTGCCATAATGGATTATTACCTGCCAGTCTCGCATCCGCCCATCCTGGTGGATTATCAAATCCACCAACACCAAAATCATAATTTTCATCCACCGATTTAAAAACCGTTGTTTCTTCTTTCCCATTTTTTTTATAAGACACAGATATCTCATCCGAATTATTTGCGATGCCCTGCACATGCAAAAATTCCGGTATTGCTAAATAGTATACAGCACTTGATTTAAACCCAGGTTCATTTTCGTATGATACTAATGGCCTTATTGCTTCGCAAGCTGCCCCGGCGTTCATGTTCCCAATCCTCGTTACTTTACCCGTAACTGCATTTGCATATTTGTTCTGGGCTTTTATTATATACAGACCATCAGGGAACCAATACATCAGGAACGGGTAACGATGCAGCGAAATTGTATTCGTTCCCTGTTGGTGCCCGTGCAAAGGATAAGTGTTCAATTGAGTATGCCCTACATGAAATTGCGCAACCAGTTTCATGAAGCCAACCAGTATTTGATTCTTATCGAGTTTGGGTATTGCTGCATTCAATTCCTCTACCGACCGGTCCCAATCCGTGGCTGATATATTATAGAAAAGGTTTTTGTAATTTGTATGAACTGCCTTTTGCAGGTGACGAAGATCCGCCTGCCACTCTGCAGTTGTCTGGCTGAAACTGCTGCCCACTGAAATAAAAAGCAATGTGGCTAAAACAATTTGTTTGATCATGGTTTAAATATTTATTCTAAAATACGCCCCGATCCATCGACTTTTTTACCATTGGTATAAAAATGCGATGAACAACTTTTTTTTACGACGAGCAGCAGGGGAAATGCTGAATTTTTTCTCACTTTTGATGGATGGGGCCGAAAAAATCAATTGCTGCAAAATACGCTTTTCATTTCCTGCTCTGGTTGATCGTGATTTTCTCGATGGCCGCAGATACTACCTACTTAATTAAATACAGCAAAGGGCTTTATATATTCTTCGTGTTTTCCAAAACATTGATACAGGCATTTTTGGTGTATTTGAACATACTTGCTTTGTACCCTGTTTTCTTTAAAAAGAAAAAATATTTTTTGTACGGTTTATTTGTAATACTCATTACGTTGATGGCGGGCTACGCAAATATGCAACTGGAAATATTTGTAGATCCACATCAACCATTCACCCCGGGGACTGATCATTTCCTTTTTTTTCTATCTCAGTTAGGAATGGCAGCAAGATATATGGTCATTTCGTTCCTGTTGAAAATAACAGTGGATTATTACGACCAAAAGGAAACAATAAAGAAAATCGAGTTGGAAAAAACTACTGCAGAGTTGAATTTTTTACAGGCACAGGTAAATCCGCATTTTCTTTTCAATACTTTGAACAACCTGTATGCCCTCATTTTAGAACGATCGGATAAAAGTGCCGAATGTGTTTTAAAACTGGCGGATATTATGAAGTATATGCTTGCAGAAGGAAAAGAAGATAAAGTGATTTTGCAAAAAGAAGTGGACATGTTATTTAATTACACCGGGCTGGAGCGATTGAGAAAACCCTGCGCAGAAATATCCTTCCATGCTTCGGGAAATACCCGGGAATGTTTCATCACTCCATTACTATTGCTACCGTTAATAGAGAATGCCTTTAAGTATGGGTTGAACTCGGTTGCAAAGAACGGTTTTGTAAAAATCAATTTAGAAGCTGAAAAAAATTTATTAACGCTAACTGTAGAGAATAATGTACCGCCATTAAAGAACAAAGACGCTTTACAATCACTGGGCATTGGTATTGAGAATGTAAAAAAAAGACTGGAGATGCTCTACCATGGAAGATATGTGTTAGCGATTGATAAGAAACCAGAATCATATTTTGTTAAACTTCAATTGCAGCTGGCATGATGTATAGATGTATAATAGTAGATGATGAACCCCTTGCGCATAAAGTGTTAAGTAGTTATATTGAGAAAACAGGAAACTTAACCATATCAAAACAATGTTACACCGCCGAAGATGCACGTATTTATTTGTCGGACCATACGGTTGACATTTTATTTTTAGATATCGAAATGCCTGAAGAAACGGGTATACAATTATTACAAACGCTGCCACAAAAACCAGTCACTATTTTCACCACTGCTTTTCTCCATTACTCGCTTGAAGGATTTGACCTGGGCGTGATAGACTATTTAGTAAAGCCTATCAGGTATGAAAGGTTTGATAGAGCAGTAAAAAGAGCAACTGAATTTTTGCAGTTATTACAACTAAGATCAGGAGTGGAAAATGATGCAATCGGGCACGATCATCTTTTGATTAAGACAGGAACAAAAAAGATCTCTCTCAGCCGCAGAAATATTTCACATGTTCAGGCACTTAAAGACTACGCGATCATTCACAGCAGCGATGCAAAATATGTTGTAAGAACGACCATGAAAGAAATGGAGGAACTTTTAGGGGAAGCCGGGTTCTTAAGAGTGCATAAATCTTTCATTGTTGCCAAAAACAAGGCACAGTTCTTTACTGCCAATAAAATTGAGTTTGAAAACTTTGAAATACCTGTTGGAAGAAAATTCAAAGCCCGGGTGGAGGGATTTTTGAACAAATAGGCAGGGCCGTTTTGTATTCCTGGGTCAATTCTATAAGTTCGCTCAGAACGTTTGGAAAACCCCGAGACCGGAATTCTAAATCCCGCTGTTTTCAAAAGTCTCTTCCCCTATTCCAGGCACATGATGGCTTGCATCTTCAGTTAAGTGTTATTTACGTTCGGTTTCAGGTACCATAACCAGTCTGAAATCGTAGTAATCACGAGATTTTATCCACAAAACACCCTTTTTTACTTTTTTCTTAAAAATATTTTCCCATCCGATTTATTTTCTACTATATTTGTGCTGTAGTACATATACTACATCTCTGAACAGGTCTATACTACAAAATCCATTACCTCCCAAGAACCCCCAAGAAAGAGTCTAAAGCTTCATCTACCATTTCCTTTTACGCCATTATTCCAACCCGGAATCCAATACCTCTGAGTGATTTTTCTCTGAAAAGCCATCAAAATCGCTTTTATACAAATACCCCTACATATATGCAACATCTCTACACTTACACTCAGAAACCGGCCAACCACAAGGCTGCCTACAAAACACTTCTTACATTCTCGGCCAAATTATTACTGGTGATTATCATTGCATTCCTGGTGATGCTTCTAAACATCTCAAAAGCATCAGCACAAGGCCAATTGGATCCTTCATTTAATGCTGCCGACAACGGTGCAACATTTACTGAAGGCGCCAACAACGATGTGCGTTCCATTGCGCTCCAGGCCGACGGTAAAATAATTATCGGCGGAACATTTACCTCATTTAATGGCGCTTTAATTAACCGTATTGCCCGGATCAATGCAGACGGTTCGCTCGACGCCAGTTTTAATACCGGATCTGGGTTAGATAACACGGTTAACGACCTGCTTGTACAAAACGACGGAAAAATCATTCTTGCAGGAGCATTTACAAATTATAACGGAGCTGCTGCACCACATATAATCAGGCTCAATACCGATGGGTCGCGGGATGCAGGTTTTGTTCCGGGTACTGGTACCAATGCTGCAATAAACACAATCTCCATTCAAGCAGGTGGAAAGATCATCGCAGGGGGAGATTTTACTACCTATAATACAATTGCATCCAATCATATTGTTCGCCTGAATGCCAATGGTTCAAGAGACGCTGCGTTCAGCGGCACTATTGCAAACACTGTAGCCGATATCGCTGTTCAGTCCGACGGCAAACTGTTAGTGGGAATTAATAATGATGGGGATGGCCTCGTAACAAAATTTCTTACCCGCCTCAGCAGCAGCGGCAGTGCTGACGCATCTTTCAACGTGGGCGGAGCAGGTGCTAACGGTTCCGTGAAAACGATCGCAATACAAACGGATGGAAAAATTGTATTTGGCGGAATGTTTACTTCGTACAATAATATCAATACAAACCTTACCCGTATCAGTTCAACAGGAACGTTAGATCCTGCTTTTGATAATAGCGCGGGCGGATTTCCCCAGGATATAAATGCTATTGCATTGCAGGCTGATGGAAAGATCGTGGTTGGCTGGGGATATTTCATGACAGATACCTATGATGAAGGTAAAAAAGTAAACCGCTTAAATGCAAATGGAACCGGGGATGCTTCTTTCAATTTTGAATTTGTAAAATCAAACCTGGATGAAAATGTTTTTTCTATAGCTGTGCAGCCCGATGGAAAAATTCTTGTGGCCGAAACCTATGTTCATCATTGGGACATTCACGATAGGGAAGGAAATTATTTCGGGGAGAAGATCTATTTGGCTTCAAGAGATTTTAAGATCAACCGATATAATGCTGATGGTTCAAGAGACCAGGCTTTTTGTATTAATACAGCACAGAAAGCTGCCAACCGCCCTGTGAATGTAATTACCACACAAGCAGATGGAAAAGCCCTGGTTGGTGGATATTTTTACTCGTATAATGGCGTTTCAACCAATTACCTGGCAAGATTGAATGCTGACGGTTCTAAAGACCCTTCATTTAACGCAACAGGTGTGGGGCCTAACTCCTACGTGTACACGATCCTTGTTCAGCCCGATGGGAAAATTCTTGTGGGAGGTATGTTTTCCGCTTACAATCGTGTATCTGCAAATGGCCTTATTCGCTTAAACAATGATGGCTCGAAAGACGCTTCTTTTAATTATACTGAGCCTACTGTTGCAGGTGTAAAAAGTTTAAGCTTGCAAGCCGATGGAAAAATACTTGTCGGTGGATTTGGCACCATCATTCGCCTCAATACAAACGGAACAAAGGACCTTAGCTTCAACACAACGATCAAAACAGCTTACGGATATTTTTTCCCTTATATAGATGCCACAGTTACTCAACCGGATGGCAAAATATTGATGGGAGGTTATTTTTCCGGTATTTTAGGTGATGGGTCTGCAAGTAATCTTGTAAGATTGAACAGCGATGGATCCGGAGATATTAGCTTTGACCGTTCCTTCTATTGCAATTACGAAGTATTTACCCTTGCACTTCAGTCTGATGGAAAATTTATTGTCGGCGGCGCTTTTGAGCAGGGGAATTATCTTATGCGCAGGAATGCAAATGGTTCAGTTGACAATACTTTTAACCCCGGCGGCAGTGGGATTTACAATCCACCGGGGGGAACCAGCGTAAACAAGGTTTTAGTACAGGCTGATAACAAAATATTAGTTGCTGGCGCATTTACTGCTTACAATGGAACTACAGTAAATCGTATCATGCGTTTGAATCCCAACGGAACTTTGGATGCAGGATTTAATGCCGGTGGTGCAGGCACTGATCTGAATATAAATACAATTGCGCTTCAGTCGGGTGGAAGTAAAATTTTATTGGCTGGCCATTTCACATCTTATAACGGTAACGGAAAAAACAGGATTGCACGCATATTCGGCTCTGATGCCGGGGCCCCGATCGCTCCAACCAATGCTGTGATTTGCCCTGCTGCAGCTCCTTATGTATGGCACGGAAATAATTATACTTTGTCGGGTACTTATACTGCCGTGGTAAATAATCCCGATGGCTCGGTGTCAGTTGATACACTTAAGTTGACAATAGGTGCAGGCGAAATTTCAGGGCCAAACAGGGCATGCCTCTATGCCGGCACTGCATTGAATGCTAACTACAACATTATCGTTCCTGCAGGATCTACCATCACCTGGTCGGTAAGTAAAGCTGCCACCATGCAGATCATCAACGGACAGGGTACAAATAACGTAAACATCAAATACCTTGATTCATTTACAACAGGATATGTATATGCAAGAGTAGTGAACGCTGCTTGCAGCATAGATATAAAGAAAACATTTGCTGTAAATAAATCGCTGCCTTCGACGCCACTATCCATTGTTGCAGGCAGCAGTTCTCTATGCGCTGCCATTGGAACCACCAATGCAATTACATATACGATACGAAAAGTTGCTGCAGCCACCTCTTATAACTGGGCTGCACAAGCAGGAACTACTACCATTATTCATCCTAACGGTGCAGGCATAAACGACACAACTGTAAACATACTTTTCGCAGCAGGATATACAACGAGTGCTGTATCCGTGCAAGCGGTGAATGACTGTGGTTCAAGTAACCTGAGAACCCTTACGGTTAGCCGCAGCAATCCTTCTACGCCTTCTGCTATCACCGGCCCAACAAACCCATGTCCTTTTGTACCTGACCAGGACAATGCTTTTTACAGTGTTACTGAAGTTGCAGGATTAACTTATACCTGGACAGTTCCTGCCGGAATCAGTTTCTTTAGTTATGCCTCACCTTCACATAATCAAATCGCTGTTCGTTTCTCAGCTGGGTATACTACAGGCGTGTTCTCTGTAACTGCCACTAACGGTTGTGGTAGCAGCACCGCAAGAAGCATAACAGTAAAAAAACTGCTAACATCAACACCAGGCACAATCACTGCCACAAATACTTCCGCTTGTCCAAACAGGCAATATACTTATTCAGTAGCATCAATGCCTGCAAATGCATTGTACGTGCAGTGGACTGTCCCAGCCGGTGGAACAATCCTTTCAGGCCAGGGAACAACTTCCATAACGGTTAATTATAACGCAGGACTGATCAGTGGCAGTTATGTAACGGCACAGGGAATAAACAATTGCAGTTCAAGCTCGGTCAGGAAATTAGCCGTGAGCCTTACAGCTTGTCCTCCTGTTACTCCTTTTGCACGCAACAGCAATGAACAACCTTCTGTCGCTCAAGTAAATCCACAAGTGCTAAAAACAGAACCAGTTACGATACCAGTATTAACTATTGATGAAATGGAAGTGAAAGTCTTTCCTAATCCCAGTGTTAGTGATTTTAAATTACAGGTTATTAGTTCGGGCAAGGAGGAAATAAATGTTCGCGTAATTGAACTACAGGGAAAAGTATTAAAACAAATCACAATTGCTCCTCATCAAATCGTGAACATTGGTGCTGATTTTAAAACAGGTTCTTATTTTATAGAAGTCAGACAGGGCAGGAATGTAAAGACGACTAGAATCATTAAATTTTAAAGGAGTGAATAGATGAATAAGTGAATACAATCATTCACTTATTCATCATCGGCCCGTTTTTTTTCTTGAGTATCAGATACAGCAAAAATGCCTTTCGATAAAACCCTAAACCATATCAATTGGCAGATTGCTGGTAATCAAAATGAATATCTGGTATAGGATTATGTAGCAAAGGCAAAAAGCAATGACGTGCATGATGTGAATCACAGCTTGCTCTGAGCTTAGTGTGCCCATTCCTATTTATTGGAAAAACTGGTATTGCCTTATAATAAGACTTTCCTCAACATTGAATTAAGCACATTAAGTTTTCGGGATCATTATTATATGTATTATATGCTCGAAGGGCTTGATAAAACATGGAAGCGAGTTTACAACAACGAGATCACCTATCAATATCTTCCCCCAGGTGATTACACATTGAAATTGAAAGCACAAAACGGGGATGCAGTGGAAAGTAAAAAAACCAGCACGCTTCAAATACATGTTGACCCGCCTTTCTGGAAAACCTGGTGGTTTAGAATAGCTCTTGTATCATTGATTGTTGCACTACTGGCATGGTTCGACCAGCAACGTATGAAACGCAAAGAAGCTATCCTCAAGATGCGCAGCAACATAGCGGATGGCCTGCACCGTGAGATCAATGCGGCACTTGGCAATATTACGATCCTGAGCGAAATGGCAAAAATAAAAGCTGATAGCGAGCCCGAAAAATCGAAAGAATTCATCGAGCAAATACATACCAAAAGCAATAATATGTCAGCCGCCATGGATGATATATTATGGAGCATTGATCCGAATAATGATAGCATGGAG
The DNA here is from genome assembly GCA_039921685.1 of Ferruginibacter sp. GTDB lineage: Bacteria > Bacteroidota > Bacteroidia > Chitinophagales > Chitinophagaceae > Ferruginibacter. The sequence continues at coordinate 23,829 of JBDSBG010000136.1, read as the reverse complement.
AATTTCATTCTGCGTTACCGGGAATACATTGATGCACTGATGAATCAATATAACGTGCAGGTGGACCTGTTGGTTGATAAGAAAGTATCCAACCTCCGGTTCAACATGAAAATGCGTAATGATATTTTCTGGTTATTCAAAAGCGGCATCAGGAATGTAATAAAAACCGGCGCAAGAAACTGCCGCATCCATATTACCTACGACAAGCCTAATCTTATTTACACGCTGGAATTTGAGACTGCAGAAGTTGATCTTGATCAATTAAAAAACCTTCGCTTAAGAAAAGAATTATCTGATAGGATCGAGGATGTGAATGGAAAGTTAGAGTATAAAGAGTACGAGCGGAAGGGATTGTTTGTATTGGGGATTGCAATGAAGAAAAGTACTGTGTGATAGACATTCATGAAGCTTACAGCGCCGAGGAATAAGCCCCTCCTGCTTCATAAGTTCTGCAACCTGATAATAGCGGTAGCTGAATTACCAGCAATTAGAAGACATACTTTTGCAAAGTAAGTTTCGGGGTGCTGCCTGCGAAGAAAGCAAAATACACGTTCATCGTTTTACCTGAGCCATCTGCTTTCCAATTGTAGTGCTGGATAAAATCCTTGTTGTCCGGGTAAAATTTGGTTTAATCAGGCCCCTTCAGATTACTCGGTATCGGACACTACTTATCAATTCACAAATTATTAAAATAATCAAACATCTTCTTCCTCATCTCAACATCTGGTAACTTGCCATCCCCCGCTTCAAAATTATCAACAGCATGTTTCATATCTCCCGTTGCAGGAATAACGCATGTTACTGCCGGATGAGCAATAATATACTTTAAGAAATAAGCGGCCCATGTTTTAATATTCATTTCGTCTACCCATGCAGGTAAGGGTTTGCCGCGAACAAGGCTGAAGAGCTTTCCTACACCGAAGGGTCGGTTTATAAGCGTTGCCACACCAAGATCTGCAGCTGCAGGCAATAATCGTTTTTCCGCATGGGCAGACTGTATGGAATAATTAAACTGCACAAAATCCACGGGTTCTTTGCGCATAATATTTTCAAGTTCCCCATGCATATCATCGGTATAATGAGTGATGCCGATGTACTTTATTTTCCCAGAATTTTTCCATTCCCTGAGAGTGGCCAGTTGAGTTTTAAAATCTACAAGGTTGTGGATCTGCATTAGTTCAATCTTTGTTCTTTTCAGCTTATTCATGGATGCCTCCATTTGATCAATGCCTTGTTGCCGGCCGGTGGTCCAGACTTTTGTTGCATAGAAAAAATCACTTCCCCCTCCCAACCCCGAACAGATATCCCCCACCACTTTTTCCGAGTTCCCATACATCGGTGAACTGTCGATCAGGCTTCCACCAGCGGTATGCAGTCCTTGTACAATGCTTTTCAAAACAGGATAGGCATTTTCATTTGGAACATCAAAGGTTTGCCAGGTTCCCATTCCAATTACGGGAAGCTCCTCCCCGGTAGATGGTATTGTACGTTTGATCATGAGTGTAAATCTAAAAAGAAGCCCTGGCTTTGAACACAATAATCATTTTTTAAAAAAAAATTAAAATATTAGTTCAAATTCATTGTTATATCAAAATCAACTGTATATTTGTAGTATAACAACTACAGAGTCGACCAGTAACTAAACTACAAGAATACAGTCATTGTTACTACAAAATTAGGTAGGTCTGTTTTCCAATCCTTTGATTTGCCCGACATAGCTGAACCTATTCTACACCCCAATTAGAAAGCGAACCTCATTCCACAAACTCAACCAGCTAAAAATGCATTTTGATGTAAAAATATCACCGAACCCCAGTGTTAGCGATTTTAAATTACAAATTTTGACCACTGTGGTTGAAAAAACGACGATCAAGATATTGGGGTTACAGGGAAAGCTTATCAAGGAAATGATCCTGAGTCCCTATCAAAAAAACATAAGCCTGGGATCAGATTTGAACGCTGGAACATACCTGGTAGAAGTTAGACAAGGAAACAATATTAAAAAAACAAAATTGATGAAGTATTAAGCAGTAAAGTAAAGGCTTGTAGAATTTTTAACTGCATGCCTTGCTGATCTATGAGCCCCTGAGATGCAGGAAATTTAATCCGTAAAAAACTAAACCTCTGGAAGCAACAGCCTGGTCAAAGCCAAAACAAAAGAACAACGCTTACATGATGTATTAAGCAGGCGACCGTAAAATAAAACCATAAGAATGTTTTTGAGTTTTGATTTAAAGGCTGTAAAAAAAGCCCACTTATTGAGAAATATTGTGGGTTTTTTATTTTAAGATAAAGGGTCGAAACCGCGTAAGCCGAAACAATGAGTGCATGATATAAAAAGAGTTAATAAGCTCATACAAAAATATTTTTCATCGCATTTCGCCAATAAACATCGTTTGCAAATCACAACTTTGCATAATGGAATCAACCGTTACCCCTTATTCCGTTTTAGATCTGGCCACCGTAATAGAAGGTAAAATAGCAGCAGATAGTTTTCAAAACAGTCTCTCCCTTGCGCAGCATGTGGAGCAACTAGGTTTTACTCGTTTCTGGCTGGCCGAGCATCACAATATGGCAAGTGTTGCCAGTTCCGCTACTGCAGTACTGATTGGCTATATAGCTGCCGGGACAAAAAAAATGCGTGTGGGCTCTGGCGGTATTATGCTTCCTAATCATGCTCCATTGATAATAGCTGAGCAATTCGGCACACTGGCATCTTTATACCCCGGGCGAATTGATCTCGGCCTCGGCAGGGCCCCGGGTACCGATCAGCTCACAGCGCTTGCAATAAGAGGAAAAAATTTTGGTGCTGAGCATAATTTCCCGGAAGACATCCAGGAACTGCAAAGATTATTTTCCGCAACAAACAGTAATAGCAACCTGCGAGCAATTCCGGGCGAAGGCCTCGATATCCCTATCTGGATTCTTGGCTCAAGCACCGACAGTGCAAGAGTAGCTGCAGCACTGGGTTTACCCTACGCATTTGCAAGCCATTTTGCACCCACCTATTTTTTAGAGGCGATAGCCCTATACAGGAAATACTTCAGGCCATCGGCCCACCTGGAAAAACCCTATGTAGTGGCTTGCGTAAACGTGGTGGCGGCAGCTACAGATGAACAAGCTGCAAGGCTGGCCACTTCTGTGCAGCAACTATTCATTGGCGTTATATCCGGAAAAAGAAAGTTATTGCAACCTCCCGTTGATGATATGAGCCGGGCCTGGACAGCAGAACAGGCCGCTGCCGTACAACAAATGCTTAGCTACTCTTTCATCGGCAGTGCTGCAACAATTAAAAATAAAATGAAAGCCTTTTTAGAACAAACAGGCGTAAATGAGATAATGGCTACTTCACATATTTTTGACCACGCTGAAAGGTTGCGGTCTTATGAGATCCTGGCTGGGGTAATGAAAAACCTGTAGCAACAAATTATCCCGGGATCTTCTTTGCCTACAACAGAGTGATAAATATATTTACCAGGATTTTTAACCTCTCTTGTTTCAAACAAACAATTTCTGCCGGTGTTCGCTGTAAAAGACCTTCCGTTTGTTTGGCAATACTTTCATGGTCACTTCACTGCCATCTGCAGCATAATCCTGCTGGTAAACCTGGAAGCTGTCACTTACACCAGTAGCCTTTAATTCTTTATAAAATATTTTTGCATAATTAACTGTCTCGCTTATGAGTTTGGTTATTTTGGCTGCCGGAATTTTGCCGGAGATGCTCATAGGATGTATGCCAGCCCGGTAGAGCGATTCATTGCGGATCTTATTACCACAACCGGTGAAGATAGATTGATCCATAAGCAGCTCAGCAATGATATGGCTGGCTTTTTCTTTGATGAGCTTTTTTACATAAGGAGGGCTAAATTTTTTACTCATAATGTCAGTTCGCCAATCATACAGGTCCTTTAAAGGGCCATCGATTTTACTAGCTTTAATGACATAGCCATTCATTTCGCCAGTTGCGAATTCCAGGAAGAATGAACGGTTCACTTTTCTTCGCTCATTGATGAGCAAATCGCCAAATAATCCAAGATGGATTTTTACAATTCCATTGTTAAACACAAGCAGGAGATTCTTGCCAAAGGTTTTAATATCAAGCATTTTTTTCCCTTTCAGCCATGCAACAGGCATCTTTCCATACCCTCCGGCTTTTTTTACGATCTTCCCTTTAAATGGTTTTAATTTGTCTGCCAGGTGCAGAATGGATGGTCCTTCGGGCATTGTTTAATTTTAATTGCTAACAGGAATATCATTGGCATACAAATCCGGTGCCCTAATAATGAGTAAACTTCGATTTTTTCTTTTCGGGGGCATCAAGGAACCCCGGCACTTCTTCCTTTCCTTTGATTCACGTTTATTCTTGCTGAATGGTTGTGGCAGATACCGTTGCCGGTCATAACCTTAGATACATAGCCAATTGAACAATGTGATTATTGGTAAAGGCATCAGCCCGGCCTTGAATATACTGATTCATATAACCTGCCTCCATGTCTAAAGAGCTGCTTAAGCGATAACCAGCTGCAAGCAACAAGCGATTTTGATCAAACGCCTTTCCATTCACAGCATTCTTATTTCCCACATTCAGAAAAACCTCGTTTTGCAATGTCGCAAAAGCACCTTTAGCAAACACAGTCTTGTATTTTCTAAGTGGAAAGATATTTCTCACAAAATAACGGAAACGACCGGCGTACATGTTCCCCGTTTTGTTAAGTTCATTATTTTCTACTTCAATTTTAGGAATAAACCGCTCTTCCAACCGGAACCGATGCGCCACGATTAACCGCTCAATTTTATGGTTGTAGACAGCCTGTTGCCATATGCGATGCTCACCGACATAACCTGTAAGGTTACCTGCTTTTCTTTGGTTGTGTATATAGGCATAACCTGCGGTAACAATAAATTTTTTGTTCAGATGCAGATTCAATCCCACACGCAATAAGAGGGTTTGAACATGTTCCAGCTTGTCTGTGCTCCTTAGCTGGATGTCTGAATGTATGCTCGTATGCTTACCTGTTTTGAAGGTATTAAAAGATGCAAGCCAACCGCTGAATTGCTTCTGTCCAAAGCTAAAACAAACTGAAAATAGCATCGCTGGTATGAACAGTAATTTTTTCATGAAGCAAATTTAATCCCTTTGCCAGCAACACGCTTAGACTCAAAATTGTTTACCACTTCCGACTCGTATTTCGTCCCCTGGCTGCGCAAATCACATATTTTTCTTCTTCGTCTCTGGTAAATGCCGTCGGCGGCTTTATGTTTTAAGGGGATATTGTTGTTTTTCCTTATTTAAATTTCTACCAGGAGATCATTAAACAATTTCCTTCCAGCAATTGTTTAATGAGAATTTATATTAAGGAATTTTGAATCATTGAATCGTCCTGAAAAAAAGTTCAGCAGGCTGTATCGCACCGAAAAAATGAAAAAAAATCGCCTTTATTAAAATAATCATTTTATTTTGAACAAATTAACTGAACTACTTATGGAGAATAACAAAGTACAAGACCCTGCAGATCAATCTACCCTTGCAGAAGTGAATGACGAAGCACCGAAATGCCCGTTTACAGGCGGAGCAAGAACGAAGGCCGCAGGTGGAGGAAGAAGCAATCGTGAATGGTGGCCCAACTTGCTAAACCTGAATATACTGAGGCAAAATGGTACAGCTTCCGACCCAATGGATAAAGATTTTAACTACGCTGAAGCATTTAAAAAGCTTGATCTTGCTGCAGTAAAAAAAGATCTTTTTGATCTCATGACCAATTCACAGGATTGGTGGCCGGCAGACTATGGACATTACGGTCCATTTTTTATCAGGATGGCATGGCACAGCGCTGGAACTTATCGCATCAGTGATGGGCGTGGTGGTGCTGGATCGGGCACGCAACGTTTTGCCCCGCTAAACAGCTGGCCGGACAATGCCAATCTTGATAAAGCCCGTTTATTATTATGGCCTGTTAAAAAGAAATATGGCAAACAAATTTCCTGGGCCGACCTTATGATCCTTGCGGGCAATTGTGCGCTGGAGTCGATGGGTTTTAAAACATTTGGATTCGGCGGTGGACGGGAAGACGTTTGGGAGCCCGAAGAAGATATCTACTGGGGTGCTGAAGCAGAGTGGCTGGGCGACAAACGCCATAGTGGTGTAAGAAGCCTTGAGCAACCGCTTGGTGCTTCGCAAATGGGTCTCATTTATGTAAACCCTGAAGGACCTAACGGAAATGCGGACCCGCTACTAGCAGCCCGCGATATTCGTGAAACTTTTGGCCGCATGGCAATGAATGATGAAGAAACAGTAGCACTGATTGCAGGCGGGCACACATTTGGTAAAACACACGGCGCTGCTGAGCCAGGTGAACATGTGGGTCGTGAACCAGCGGGTGCAGATATAGCAGCTCAAAACACAGGTTGGAAAAACAACTACGGTACCGGCAATGCGGCCGACACGATCACCAGCGGGCTCGAAGGTGCCTGGACAACAACACCAGCTAAATGGGGCCACGATTTCTTTAACCATCTTTTTAATTTTGATTGGGAAATGGTAAAGGGCCCTGGAGGTGCTCAACAATGGAGGCCAAAGAATAATGCGGGAGCTGGCACTATTCCTGATGCGCATGACCCCACTAAAAAGCATGCGCCATTTATGCTCACAACAGATCTTTCTTTGAGAATGGACCCGGCCTATGAAGTTATTTCAAAGAGATTTCATGAGCACCCTGATCAGTTTGCAGATGCATTTGCAAGAGCGTGGTTTAAACTTACGCATCGAGACATGGGGCCTAAAGAGCTTTACCTTGGACCGGAAGTGCCCGGCGAAGAATTACTTTGGCAGGACCCGGTTCCAACAGTCACGCATACACTAATATCTGATCTGGAAGCAGAATCATTAAAAACAAAGATCCTCACGTCAGGATTATCAGTATCGCAGTTGGTATCTGTAGCATGGGCTGCAGCAGCAACGTACCGAAATTCTGACAAACGAGGTGGAACCAACGGTGGCCGGCTTCGCCTGGCACCGCAGAAAGATTGGCAGGTAAATAACCCGGCTCAACTTTCCAAGGTTCTTAGCACGCTTGAAAATATACAAAAGGATTTCAACGCTGCTCAATCAGCTGGTACTGCCATCTCAATGGCCGACATCATCGTACTTGCCGGTTGCGCCGCTGTAGAACAAGCCGCAAAAAATGGCGGAATTTCAATTAAAGTACCATTCACAGCAGGCAGGGCGGATGCGTCGCAGGAACAAACAGATGTTGAATCATTTGGCGCACTGGAACCGGTAGCAGATGGTTTCCGCAACTATTATCAGCCTGGCCTTAAAGCGACAGCGGAAGAAATGCTGGTTGACAAAGCACAACTACTTACGCTAACTGCTCCCGAACTAACGGTATTGGTTGCTGGCATGCGTGTTTTAAATACCAATTTCGATCAATCGCAACATGGCGTTTTTACTCAAAATAAAGAAGCCCTCACAACAGATTTTTTTGTAAACTTGCTTGATATGCAAATTACCTGGAACGCAACAGACGATGCACAAAATACTTTTGAAGGCAGGGATAGAAAAACAGGCCAGGTGAAATGGACAGGCACCCGAGCAGACCTGATCTTTGGTTCAAATTCAGAGTTAAGGGCAGTGGCAGAAGTGTACGCCTGTGATGATGCCAAAGAGAAATTTGTGAAAGATTTTGTTGGGGCATGGAGCAAGGTTATGAATTTGGGCAGGTTTGATATCGGGTAAAATCATTTATCCCTTTACGTTATATTATAAAACTGGTGAACCTTTGGCTCACCAGTTTCTATTAACTGCATGAAACAGGATGGCAGGGTACAGGAGTAGCTGGAACTATTTGTTTAGTGTTAGGGTTAAGGAGTTATTCTGTTCAAATATTTTCTTATAACAATTAGAAATTAATACTTGTCTGTCAGCCTGAGCTTGTCGAAGGCGGAGTATAATAAGACCGGTTCGACAAGCATGTCTGCCGATAGGCAGGCTCAACCTGACAGTATCAAGTGTCAGGAGAAAATTACTAATAAAGTATCGCAGATTTAATGAAGATTGAAGTGACAAGCTGCAACAATGCGCAAGCTTACTTATAAAAGCAGGATTACGGACTAAAAGAGTCTCACTAAAATTTATTTCTTATTAAGGCTCGGTAATTTGTGCATCAACCGTAGCATGATAAAGCGTGCCTCCCCAATCCCCGGAAAAATCAATACCACAGAATGTTATCCTTCTTTTTCCACCGGCATGAGAAATATATACAGGTTTGTCTGCTTCTGCATTCCACCAAATGCTTTGATTTACATTGCTCATATGAATTTGATCAATCCGTTCAGGTAATGGTGAACCGGTAGTATAATAAACACCATCCTCAAGGTCATTTGTGTTCCAGTAGCTTGACATAGTGATATTCATATCTCCATTCGAGCTATTGCCTGTAATGCCATAACCGGCTACGCCAGGGCCAAACGAAACATAATAATAGGATTGATCACCGAGTAAAACTGCACTGGTAAAATTGGCACTGTTGTCGGTCGGCGAACAGGCGGGCGTTCCCTGGGGAAATTTTACATCTACAAACACGCTATCGAAGCCATAGTTAGAACAATCAATGTTAGATATCTTCACATAATACCAGCCCCTGTCAGAAAAATCGGCATCGTAGGTAACGGTATTATTCTGAGAATAACTTTGGTAATAATTCGGGCCGCTCCAATAGTAAGTTGCGTTTTCTGCGTAATCAACAGAAAGATCGATCTGACTCCCTTTTTGCACAGCTGCGACTGGATGTGTGTGCAGGGTTAGTAAATGATTGCAGGCATCACCTATTGACTGTTGCAGCGGATCTTTTACACAGGAAGAAAATACAACCGTTAGCAAGCAAATTGCGGATAAGGGTAGCAGGTAGTTCTTTTTCATGAAATGCGTTTATATTACTTGAAATCAAAGTGAATACGTCTTAGAAACATTGCAAATGGTTCAGAAACATTTTTTCTGGTTTTATAACCGGGGATGAAATTAAGTAGAAGCAAAGATTTTATAAAATTTATTCACTAAAAAAACTTTCCAGCTACTTAAATGATTGCTAAGTCAACTTTTTTCTTCCTGGCTTTGAATTCAATACTTCCCTTATCGCACCCGGATAACCCGGCTGCGGAAATACTGCCCAATGCATTCCCCGTTGTTGTTCCGATATCAACCGGGCTGCTGAAAATCCCGTTTGCATCACTTAATTGTGCTCTAATGGTATAGCCCCCACCCAGGCCGATGGCAGTAAAAGAAACAGTGATATTGTTTCCACGGCATATACTTAAGGGAACAGTACCAGTGCGTATCTGCTCACCGGGTTGTTGAAAGCCCTATGTGATTGTACTTCCCCCGGCGGTGAGTGTTGGTATTACTGTTTCGCCAATGGTATAGGTAATCGTATTACTCCCACCGGTAAAAGTACCACCACTGGCCGACAGCACCTCCCTGGAAATGCTTTGCGCATAGCTGCTGATTGCCGCAACGACAAGAAGACAACCTATGCTGATTGATTTTTTCCATCCGGGCCGGAGATATTGCTGAAAAAAACTACAGTTTAATAAAACGCTGTGTAATCGTTCCATACTGGTTTTTCACTTTCAACAGGTAAATTCCCTTTGAAATATTTTCAACTTCGTTCAATTGGAATTTATTCTCTCCGCTATTGAACGCCCTGGTTTCATTATAAACCAATCCTCCTGCAGCGTTGAATACCTCAATATGTGTTTTGCATAAAGACGGTATGTTGAGTGTTGCATACAATTTGCCGGTAACGGGGTTTGGTAATATGTTCATGGTGAATTTTCCTGGGCAGGCTCCTTTCACTTCTACGATATCACTGTATGAATACCTCTGGTCATGGTCAATTATCTTTAACCGGAAAAAATTATGTTCGCTTGTTCCCGGTGAATAATTGTATTGATAAGTCGATTCGCTCATAAGGTTGTTGCTTTGAATGTTTGCCACTCCTGAAAAATTATTTCCATCAGCACTATACTCCAGGTCGTACTCTTTCACGTTTTGCTCATTACTGGTTTTCCATGTTAAAAGGGCCGTACAGTTTGATGTTGTTGCATTGAAGCTGGTAATCGTTACCGGTACTACAGTTATGCATGGGCTATAGCCAATCGAATTATCCCATAGATCTGATTGAGCCGTTCTCAGGCCGCATTGAGTTCCATCGGGTGTTGCTTTGATCTCTAAATAACAATCAGAAAGGCTTTCATATTCGGGCCAGCTCTGCAGGCCGGATGCATTGGGATTACCGCTGTTTGCGAAATTCACCCAATAGCGCAACATTACGTTTTGTACTGAATCATCCTGTGCATGAAAAAAAGGCCCCATGCCCAGTGTTGCATTTTCCCAGTTGTTGAACACATAAAATATTTCCATGCCATGGTAACTTCCTAAATCTGACAGAACCGGAATGGTATGTTTATGTGTGAAAAAATATCTCCACACTGGTTCCGACTGGTTGAGGCTAATGCAGGATGCGGTTCTCCTGGTGGTTGCAGTAAATTGCCCATCTGTCAAGATGCCAATAAATGATTGTCGAGCTTCGTCGTTATCCGAGCCTGGCGGATACAATAAATTTGCCTGAGGCCGAAGAGCGGGAGGAACTGTTGAATTAATTAATGCGGTAACCATTAATGGTGTTACGGTTGGCGGGGCCGAAAGGCTCATTTCTTCTGAGTTTGAACCAATGATGAGGGGCACTTTATTAAAATTTCCACTTTGAAAAACCTGGGATGGAAACGCAGAAAAAACCACCTGGTCAACAACGGCCTGCCAGGAAAGAGATACTGCTCCGCCATTAAGCGGTGCCACTTCATATTTAACCAATGTATCGCTGGGCAGTGAACGCAGGTAAGCAATTTTCTGTACATCAGTTCCAGCAGTTGTAAAGTCGTTTACGTAATCTATCCCTTTGCTTCTAGAATCATTATAATCATTCAAAACCGGTACTGCACTCTGGATGCAGGCCCGCTGAAATAAACCGGCAGCCAAAGGAGTGGTAAGCAGGTTACCTACATCAACTCCACCTGCACTTTCTCCAAAGATCATTACTTTAGAAGGGTCGCCACCAAAATTTGCAATATTATTTTTAACCCAGTTCAGAGCCAGTATCTGGTCCAACACTGCATAATTTCCTGATACATTATTCGCATTCTCGGGCTCCAGTCCGGGGTGAACCAGGAAACCCAATGGCCCAAGCCTGTATTGAATGGAAACAATAACAGCCGGCCCTCTTTCTGCCATATTTTTTCCAAAGTACATTTGTGTACCGCCATTTATTTCATTCGCACTTCCCTGTTGATTACCACCGCCATGAATAAACAGCAGCACCGGGTTGTTTCCTGATCCGATTTGTGGGGTCCATATATTTAGATACAGGCAATCTTCATTGCCTGTGATCGTTCCTGCACTGTTACCCTGCTGAAATCTTTTTTGAGGACATTCAGCTGCAAACGCTGTCGTGTTTATTGTGCCCGTCCAGGTCAATGGGTTTTGCGGTGCTTTCCATCTCAGCGGCCCAACAGGTGGCGCCGCAAATGGAATTCCTAAAAACTGGTATACGTTACCGTTCATACTGCCCTGTACCTGCCCGAATTGGGTATTGACAATTTGTGCATGTGTGTGCAGAAAAACGATCGTAGTAATAACCGATAGAAGGAATCCTTTTATTTTCATAAGCATTAATTTAATTCGCTTAGATAGGATTTTTGCGCAGGGTTTAATTGCTGCCTCAATTAAATCTAAGTGCTATGTGCACACATCTCATTTCCTTTATAACCTGAAAACGAAGGGTCGCTGCCGGAGATGTTGGTGATAAAAGAGTTAAGTAACAATTAAAGCAGTTTGAATAAAAGGATTTAAAAAGCCGCACTAAAAAATGCGGCGCTTTGATTATATGCCTGCAATAAGCCTAGTTCTTAATTATCTTTTCTTTTGCTATTTCCACCTTGTTGGCAGCAATAACAATTACATAAACACCAACAGGGAGGTCGGCAACCGGTATGCGCTCATAAGCTTTTCCATCGGTTACCTGCAATTGTATGTTTTTTACAAGCATCCCTTTTGCATCATATATAGCAATGGCAACCAATCCGGCGGGTAAATCATTCAGTTCTATATCAACATAGTTCTGCGCAGGATTGGGAAACAGTGTTACCAATTTATTTTTTTCCTCAAACCGGATCAAGACTACCCTGCATATAAATTTTTGAGTGCCATTCAATGATACTTCCTGGAGGCGGTAATAATAAATCTTCCCGGGGAAACTTCCAGCATTTGTAAATAGATAATCCATCGGTGTAGATGAATTTCCTTTTGCAGCTAACCATCCAATTGTTTCAAAATTAATTCCATCATTGCTACGTTGAATATTGAAACCGCTGGAATTTGTTTCAGTTTCGGTTGTCCATTTTAAAACAACATTATTATTTTGAATAGAAGCAGAAAAACTGCTGCATGTTACGGGCACAATGAGGAATTGAATTCCAAAATCTTTTTCATTGATAACCTGGCCTTCAGTTAAATCCGCATCTAAAGCACCTGGGGTCGTGTTAGTGATCGCTCCAGTTAAAACAGGTCGGACAATATATCTGCCAGGGGGCATTTCAGAAAAAGCATAAGACCCATCATTCAAGGTGCGTGTAGTTATTATGCCTTCATTTGGCTCTATACTGCCATCATTATTTCTGTCATATACTATTTGCATTGTAATAGAACCAACGCCTAATTCTCCATTATCCTGTACACCGTTGGCATTATCATCTCTCCACACATTGCCGCTCAACAAGGCACTGCCGGTAATATATTTTGCCATAAATATATCCTGTCTTGTACCCGTTGCTGTTAGGTTATATATTCCAACGCCCATATCAAAATCAGCTTCCCGCTCAAAGCCTCCTGAAAAATAAATATTTTCAAACTGATCAACAAACAAACCCCATGGGTTCAGATAAGTATCGGCACCGGTGATAGCCGCTGCATTCAGGTAATTGCCATCATTGTCGTATTGGGCAATAAAGCCAGCATTGCCTGTGGGCCCCGCATCAAGAGTGGCAACAGCAGGAGAAGGATCAAAATCCATTGTATTGTAAAACGAACCCGCCATAAATATTCTGCCGAATTTGTCCATTAAAATATTATTCCCGGAGCTTTTATAACCAGGCCCTTCCAGGTTTTTTGCCCAAATCAGGTTGCCGGTTGTATTATATTTAACCATAAAAATATCTGGCACTATACCGGGAGATGTGATTGAAGTAAGATTGAATGTTCCGGCTCCCGGGTCAAAATCAACCGTGCCCGTGTAATAGCCTGTCATTAATATATTCCCTGCTTCATCAAATCCGATAGCACTTGGTATATCATAAAATACAGAACTGCCGGCACTGAATGCCCAAAGGTAATTTCCATTAACGTCGTACTTGGCTAAAAAAATGTCGCCTCCACCATTGTTGGATGAAACCATCGCCAGCCCTGGGCCGGGGTCAAAATCCGCTTCAATTGCAATAAATCCACAGATATAAACATTATTACTGGAATCAGTAATTAAGCCAGTAGGCGTATCCTGAATACCTGCCCCTCCCACTTTTTTTGCCCAAACAAAATTTCCGTCAGCAGTATATTTTGCGAAAAAAATATCCTCAAAAGTTCCAATTGAAGTAAGTTCAAACAAACCAGGCCCCGGGTCAAAATCGCAGGTGCGATGAAACTTCCCTGTAACGAGCAGATCACCGGTTGTATCAATACAGATACCCAAACCTTTATTATAAGAAGGATTATTAGAAACATCATTGGCTCCATATCCAAATGCCCATTGCAAATCGCCGGTGGAATTATACTTTGCAACAAAAATCCTGTCAAGTCCCGCACCACCCGGAGGAGGCAACAGAAAATACTCGGCTGCAGTTGGATCCATATCAATAGTACCAATATAGGATCCCGTAATGTATAAATTATCGCTACTATCCACAATCACATCTGCCGGATCTATTATATGGCTGTTACTACTTCCGGAAACACTGCCTCCAATTTTTTTTGCCCAGATAAAATCCCCGGAACCAGCGTATTTTGCAATTACAATGTCCATCGCCCCACCGGCAGTAAGATTAAACACAGTGGGACCGGGGTCAAAATCAACCGTTCCCTCAAAGCGGCCTACACTAATTAAATCGCCATTACTTAAAGGAATAATTTTATTAAAAACATCCACGCCTGCTGGTTCGCCCAGTGTTTTCGCCCATTGCAATGCAGGAACCTGGCAAAAAGCTGTTAACTGAAGCAATAAGATAAAAACTGTGAAGTAAATATTTTTCATAATTGTGAGTTTTTCATAATTGTGGGTACTCAGGTTATAAAGCTTGTGTATTTAGTATAGAATAAAAAGAATTTGGCACTGAAGGGGTATATTTTATGGTTGAGCAGGCATTACATAAAATATTTGTTCTGGTAATTAAGTACTCAAATAGTGTGCGAGCCTCTTTTTCAGCAAAGTCTAAACAAACTATTGCGTTTTGATATTTTAATTCCCAAACGTGAGGTTGCGTACCTGTGGATTACTTTTCGAGCAAAATAATTCTAACAGCCTTCAAATGTCTACTTGTCCAAAAGTCGTAAATGTTTCTTCCGACAATTGCTGCGGTTGGGCAATGGTTAGTTTTAAAATAGAACTTAATTGCTCAACAAATTAAAACCTGGAAATCGGTGTTGAGCCTTCATAGTCTGATCCTTACATCTATTAAGTGAATAATCAATTACTTTCCGAAGGCTGACTTCAGTTTTTTAACTGCCAATGCCTGTGCCTCCTTTGCCTGGGGCACCACTGCAGCCATTCCGAAAAACTCATGGGTAACGCCGGTATACAATTCGTAATCTGTATCAACTTTTGCTTCTTTTAATTTATCTGCCAGCAGGCGGCCTTCCGATTGTAATGGATCTATTTCGGCGGCGATAATTAAAGTAGCCGGCATCCCGGAGAGATTTGCTTTAACCAGGCTGATCCGTGGATCAGCAGCAACGGCGGGAGATCCCAATGCATTCTTTACAAACCATCCCATCATTGCTTTATTCAATGGTTTTGCATTTGCATATTTTGTATAGCTTTCACTGTTCATGTCGTTATTAGAAACGGGATAAACCAGGACTTGATACAATGGCATTTTTATCTTTTTATCCCTTGCCATCATGGACACGTTGGCCGCCAGGTTACCGCCTGCGCTTTCGCCGGCTACGGCAATCTTAGCAGAATCTCCTTTTATTGTAGAGGCATTATTCACCGTCCATTTGTAAGCATCAAAGGCTACCGTATGAGCAGCGGGAAATTTTTGTTCAGGACCTTTCGGGTATTCCACCGATACTACTACCGCACCTGTTTGTTCGCAAAGCCCCTGTGCGCTGCCGTTATACACATCCAGGTCCGCAATTACCCAGCCTCCACCATGATAGTAAACAATAACGGGGAATGGAGCTGTGCCTTCCCTGGGTGTGTATACTCTCACATGAGTCGTACCGCCGGTAACCGGGATATCTTTTCCCATGGTATCGCAAAGGGCGGGTGGCATTGCAATGTTATTATCCTTCATAACTGCCATCACCGCGTCAGTCGGCGTTGGTTGCATACGGGCCTCTTTGGCATCCAGCGTTTCAATAGGCTTTCCCCCCATCGAAACTAATTTTTCAATTACAACCTGCATTTCCGGTTTAATACTGGAGCCCCAGTCAGGAACAGCGCCTACAGGCTTTAAGGTTGCCTTTTCGTTCTCTGTTACAACACTGTCTTTCACTTCTTGTTCTGCGCCTTCTGTTTTTCCTGATTGGTCGTTACAGGAAAGCATCAGGCTAAAAAAGGAAAAAAAGAAGCAATGCTTAAGAGGGATAAAAAACTTTTTGTGCATACAAATTAATTTTGTTCATGACCTGGTAACAAACCATGTGCAAATTATTTTGAGGCTCAAAAAAAGCTTTACCGGACTGGCTTATAAACCATGGCGGCCGAATGTGTGGAGTTTTTTAGACAGTTCAGTAATTTTTTATCTCACTGTCCTAACTGACGATTTACAAACTAGGAATATAGCGATTGAAAAGTTTTGTTCATCACAGCATCGAACAGGAAGTGGCATTGGCTGATTACGGGTGTTCTCTAACAACCGTTTGTCCCGTTCAATACAAGGCAGTTTATTTGAAAAATTTTACGATCACAGTTACCAGGACAAGTATAACCGCCTACGTCCTGTACCGGATCAGGCCTTTTGTTTATTATGCAAAATCCTCCACACCATCATGCATTTACCGCTATCCTGTTGGTAGGCTGAAGTATTGCTGCAGTCTCTTTAGATTTACTTCGCAATGGACAGCCACAGCTTTGGATAATACTACTTACTGTCTCGCGTACCCGACACTTAGACCCTGGTTAATCAACATACCTGGCACATTTAAAAAACCCCCGTGACAGAAGTCACCGGGGTTAACGCATCGCATCCTATGAAAAAAACTGAGTTTAATTACCTGCCCTGGTTGCCCAGTATGTAGAGGTCAGTAAGTTTTTGTTCTGCAAGGGTTTTCTTAAAGAATCTTATATCATCAATATCTCCCGTGATGCCATCACCCATAAATCCCGGGTATGTATTCGTTGAACCGGGCGTATGGTTCTGTCCTTCAAAACTGCCAATTGTTGCATAATTAGGTGCAATCATTAATAATGAAGCAGCAGGGTCAGGGAATACGCTGCTCAGGTCTTTTGTTGCTCTTAAAATGCCATTGGCATAGTAATTCGCTGATTTGGTAGTCGCATCATAAGTAACAGCTATAAAAGCCCAGTCGAGAGAATCCAAAAATGAAGGTTCCTGGAATAAGCCGGCATAACTGATATGTGGACCTGTACCGTCAACATTTCCAATGCCGAAATCCATGTCAAAAGAATTATCGGCGGCATGTTTACGATATCCCAGGCCCAGTATTGGCCAGTTTGGAATGTTAGGTGTACTTAACTGGAATACATTGCTCAATAAATCCGTTGCATCTACATGAATCCATGCCGTTACAGTAAAGCCGTTTTGAAGTGCATCGTTGCTTCCAAATGATGTGTTATCGGTACTTGCTTCCGTTGCATCCGGGCCGTAAGTCATCCAGCCAGCAGCAAGGTGAGCGGCCTGGCCAATTCTACCTGTCACAAAGGTTTGTGTTCCGCCGGTCAATACCGGAGCGGAAGTATGAAGGTTTTCCGTAAGGTTACCATCAAAAGGCCAGTAAGCAATCAGGTCTGCCGATTCAACTTCATTTGAACTCGAATAGCCATCTACGGGAGTTAGAGGTGCCGTAAATGTAAAACCGGATTTGATGGCAGTACCGCCCGGGGTTGTAACTGACACATCTCCACTGGCGCCTGCACCTACTACAGCAGTAATACTGCTGGTGCTTACCAAAGCAAAAGAAGCCGCTGCTGTTCCACCGAAACTAACAGCTGTTGTGCCTGTGAAATTGGTGCCGGTAATCGTTACCGTTGTACCCGTAGTTCCCGACTCTGGCGTAAAAGCAGTGATGGTTGGTGCTGCAACCCCTGGGGAATTATCATCTTTCTTACAGGAAATAATTGCGACGGTTAAAAATAATAAGCCCCCTGCCATGGCCATCATTGTTTTTTTCATTTGTTTCATTTTGTTTTATTTTAAGTGAAAGATTATGAGATTAATACTGATTTATTTGATTGACATGCCTGATTTGCTTTCGGCCTGCTGACTGATCGAAATGGCAGCACCTCCACCGGCTGCAAGTTTTACCGTTATCTTCCCCTTGTTATCTACCGAAGTGTGCGTGATCTTGTATGCTTCCGGGTTTTTCTTCCAGTCGGCATCATCTGCATCTGCATAAATGGTCGCATTGTATTTCATTGTTTTTTCAAGGAAAGATAGATCTATAGTGATCGTTCGGCTATCCTCATCCGTTACTGCACCAATATACCAGTTACCGGTGCCCTTCTCTTTGCGGGCAATCACAACATAATCCCCCGGTTCTGCAGCAATAATTCTTGTATCATCCCAGTCGACCGGAACGTCTTTTATAAATTGAAATGCATCCATATGCGCTTCATAATTCTCCGGAAGATCGGCGGCCATTTGAAGCGGGCTGTATATCGTTATATACAGTGCAAGTTGTTTTGCCAGTGTTGAATTTACCTGCCGGCTTGAATCAGCTCCATAATTTTTTATTTTAAAGATGCCAGGTGTATAATCCATTGGGCCTCCCATCAGTCTTGTGAAAGGCAGTATGGTTACGTGATCTGGTTTGTTTCCATTGCTGAATGCATGATATTCATTGCCCCTTCCGGCTTCGCTTGCCAGCCAGTTAGGATAAGTTCTTTGCATGCCTGTTGGCCGCGTGGGTTCGTGCATATCTATCATCACCTGGTAGGTTGCGGCTTTTTCTGCAGCACGCAAATAGTGATTTACCATCCACTGCCCATCATGGTATTCTCCGCGGGGAACGATCTTTCCAACATATCCTGTTTTGACTGCGTTGTATCCATTTTTTTTCATGAAACGAAAGGCAGTATCCATTTGCCTGTCATAACTGGTAGCCGCACCCGAAGTTTCATTGTGCATGATCATTTCCACACCCTTTTTAGCCGCATACTCCTTAATGGCCGCTAAATCGAAATCAGGATAGGGAGTTACAAAGTCGAATACAGTCTCTTTCCAGTTGCCAAACCAGTCTTCCCAGCCTGTGTTCCAACCTTCCACCAACACACCCCTGATGCCATTATTAGCAGCAAAGTCTATATACCTTTTTACATTGGCTGTATTGGCACCGTGTTTTCCATTGGGGATGAGCTGCCCCCTGGCATCTGTTGAATCGGGGTAATCAGAATAATTCCAGCCACTTTTACTGGTTTGCATTTCCCACCACACACCCACAAATTTCATGGGCCTGATCCAGGACGTGTTGCCGATTTTTGAAGGCTCGTTTAAATTAAGTATCAGCTTCGAGGATAAGATGTCAGCAGCCTTATCGCTTACAATGACTGTTCGCCAGGGTGTATTAAATGGCGCATGTACATATGCCTTGTTGCCGTACGCATCTGGTACCAGGCTGGAAGATAATTGAAGTTCAGCCCTGTTCACATGCAGTTGCATAGCCGGGTAGTTAATTAGGGCTGCTTCATGAATGTTTATATAAAGCCCGTCTGCCGTTTTCATCATCAGCGGGGTTTGAACAGCATGAGGATCTTTTACAGTACGTACGCAAATGTCAGTACTACTCTTTACCATTTCGGTGTTGTCAATCTCGCTGATCCTGGAAGTCGTGTAAGGATACTCGTTAGTATCATAATCGCCCGGTATCCAAAAGGATTTGTGATCGCCATCGAGGTTAAATTTTGTGCGTTCATCAGATATTATAAAATACCTGAGCCTGGATTGTTTGGGGAATATGTACCGGAAGCCAATGCCATCCTCAAAAATTCTGAATTGAATATCCAATAATCTTTTTGAGGTTTTTTGTATTAAATGAAAAGTAAGTTGCTTATGAAAGTCGCGAATTAGGTTTACTTCTCCCCACACCGGTTTCCAGGATTGATCAACAATTAAACTATCCATTCCAAGCAATTCAAACCCTTCATACATCGGTTCGGCATCAGCAATATTAAAGCCAAGCTCAGAAGGTTTTATTACGGGTTTATCATTATAATAAACAGCATAAACAGCTGTGCCCTTTCCATTTAGGTTAAAAGTCAATTTAATCTTATGCATGGTTGCATGAAATTCCTGGCTCATCACCGGCATCATGTATAAAATGACAATTAAAAAAACACCTGTTTTCTTCATCATATCAACTTCTTTATTTAACAATAACCTGTGGCATGCATACCTGTATTAAGGGCCAATGCTGGTCATATAACATCCTGCTAAAACCGTTTCAGCAGGATCTAAATATTTTCTATAATGTATCAAGTATCGAATGCGCCTCTGCTATCCTTAGTGATACAATAAAATAAAAAGCCTGGTCCAGTTTTTTTTGTATGGCCGTATCTCCAGCCTTGTCAATGCGTTGCTGGTATAATTTTGCGATCATTTCCAGGTCCGCTTCGTTGAACGCTACCCCTAAGCGTTGCTGTAAGCTGGTAAGAAACCCATAGCCAAATTCTTTTGTGGGTTCAATATTAGTGCCTTCGCCATAGTCGTTCCATGTGACCAGTTGTATATAGTTGACTGAAGGTTGGGAAATTGCAAGATCAACTGTTTGTTGAAATGTTCCCAGGTCTCCGTTGCCATTGTCGTGAGGGATGACCCAGGTAGGACCCATCCATCCACCGGGTGCATAATAACTGTTGAAGCCCGGATACGCAGATCCCATTTTAATACCTGTATAGCCATTGCTGTAAAACCCAGTGAGGTCACTGATGTTGTTCATGTAAACCCATGCAAATTCGCCTGCCGCAGGTGCCTCTGAGGACTCATACCACAGGGTGAAAAAGGATGGGCTGACAGGCAATACAGAAAAAACAGTATTCCAGTCGGCAGCGTTGGTAATTTTTTGAGGGCCAAATACAAGCAGCAATGGTTTGCCGTTTTGCTTTTCATAATTTGATTTTACAAAAAAGTTATTTTGCAGGTAATTCATATCAGCCTGCGCCGTCGGTATCGCATTTCCTGCCGGGAGATTCTGATCTTCATATACAATTGCGAAATTCAAACCTACCTTATCCAGCAGTGCTACTATCTTTAAAGTATTACTTACCAGTAATGGATAATCATTGAGTTGCTGTATGCCTGGCCAGTCTATATAAACACCATCTATACCCGACAACTTCATCAATAAAAGCTGGTACTCAATAACGTTAGCATCCCCGGATGCATATGGCCCGATCAGGGGATAGTAGTGTGAGGCAATGTCGCGCTGCCCGTTGGGGAGTATCAGGTTTGGGTTCTTGTTGTTCATTCTCCAGTGAAGCCCCCATACGCCATTATTGGATGCCGGCGTTTCAAACCAGGGCATGATATGAACAAAGACCTTCTTGTTAACTGTTTTTTGTACTGCGACAGGAGCATATACGGTTACGCCATCTTCAGCAGTATTCCCTGAAGATTTTTTACCGCAGCTTAGGCTGCACAATATCAGGATGAGGCCAATTAATTTTTTAATCATAATAGCTGTACTTATTTTTATTTCATTTTCAAAGGCAGTGGTTTATACATTCCGGGTAAATTTCCACGTTTGAAAAAACTACTTTTTATTATACCTGACCATAACCATCACGCTGATCAATAGCCGGGATTCTGTTGACCCGCCATTGCTGCATTTGCGTTTAATTCTGCAAGGGGAATGGGAAATGAATAGGAACGCCCATCACTCCATTGGCTAACGATATTATTTGGTAAGAGGTTGCCGAAATAAGTGGCTTCCTGCTGACCGATTCTCCACCGGCATACATCAAACCACCATTGTCCTTCGGCGAATAATTCTGTAAACCGCTCATATGCAAGTGGATTATTTGCGAGATTAATATCAGAAGGATCAGCTTTTGTAGCGGCCGACAGATTGCTGTAATCATATGCCGGATTACCGCTATAAGCCCTGCGATGGACTTTGTTAATATATTCCAAAGCATTAACAGGATCCCCGGAATTCATACAGGCTTCGGCATATAACAAAAACACATCAGCCAGGCGAAGCAAATAATAGTTAGCACCATCTGCCTGGGTAATATCATCCATGCGGGAATCCAGTGTCTGGTATTTTTTTAGGCTCCATCCCTGGTACTGATCGGTTATGGGAAGGTAAATATGTTTTGCCACGGGCCTTTTTTTGCGGTCACCTGCCTGGCCCTGTAATGAAGAGAAATACACTGTATCAAAATAAGGTTCCATTGCGCATACATATAACCGTGGGTCTGCAATCTTATTGTTCCTGAGATCCGCTGACCTTTGTGTATAATATGCGCCGGGTATAAACTGTGTACTCACATACGGTGTGGGATTGGGCGCCGGGTTAGGGTTATAAGCCGGATTGGGCAACAAGGTATTATCTGCAGTTGAATCTACAGGAATATCAAACCCAAAGCGCCTCAGTGCACGGTCATTCATACACATATTGCCATAACCCATGGATTGCCGGGAGAGCCCGTTATTGCTGAAACCAGTGGGAGCCCATAAAAGCCCCTGCGAAGTGGTAAGTTGCCTGACACCTCCGAAGATGCCATATACCTGCGGAACCCTGTCAACGTTTAACTCAAATAAAGATTCATTATTGAACTCCTGGTCGCTGCTGGTATTTAAGACCCCGGGGAACACATTGGAATTAAATGCCTGTTGATAAATATTAAAAGGCATCAGTGTTTTGCCGCTATTGTCAATCACGTCTTTTAAAACCAGTTTTGCGTTTGCCCAATCCTGTGTAAACACATATGCCTTTCCCAATAATGCTTTGGCGGTCCAGCTTGTTACCCTACCCAGCTTGTCACCGGTACCGTTAGATGATCCCTGTAACAGCGTATCTGCTTTTTTCAAATCGCTGATGATGAGATCCCAAACTTCACGGGAAGTTGCTCTTGGTTTAATCATTTCTTCCAGGGATTGCGGAACAGTGGTGAAAATGGGCACACCTTTTTTATCCCCGCCACCGCTTTGGCTTATATAACTTTCTCCAAAGAAGTTTTCAAGCATAAAATAATACCAGGCTCTTAAAAAATAAGCTTCCCCCCTTATTACATTTACCTGTTGGAGTTCATTAGCGCCCATATATTTGGCCTGGTAAAAATCAGCCCTGTCAAGTGCAGCATTCGCATCTTTAACACCCACAAATAAGGCTGACCAAATTTGTGAAGCAAGCTTATTGGATGAGGTGAGGTTATTATAGATCATGGCGGAAGTATAATCAAACGTCCCGTCTGTATGATTGCTTATATGCTCGCAGGAAGCAAAAGTTTTCGGAAGCAGTTGGAATCCATATAGGCCCTCTACCCTTAGATTGCCATAGCCTGCAGCAAGTACAGATGTAAGTTCATCAATGCTCCTCGGGTATGAATTGCTGTCATACACACCCGGGTTGGATACCGTTGAGGGATCTTTTTTACAACCGATAATACCCGACCCGGTTATTACTATCATTATAAATAAAATTCGCTTATACATCATAACTGGATTTTTTAAATTAAAAACTGAGATTCAGGCCAAAGGAATATATTCTTGTACTTGGATATTTGTATGGGCTGTCAATACCCCTGTTGGTGGTACCACCATTGCCATTGAAGCCAAGATTCTGGCTTCCAATTTCCGGGTCGATACCACTGTATTTTGTAATGGTAAAAACATTGTTTGCCATTACAAATATGCGTAGGCCCTTGATCGCAGCCCGCGACAATAATTTTGAGGGCAGGTTATAACCCAATTGAATATTTTTTAATTTTAAATAGCTGCCTTTTTCAACAAAATAGCTGTTTGCAACCCGGTAGTTGTCATTGGCATCGGGGGTAAATGAAATTCCGTTGGCGGCAAGTTCACCTATGCGTGGCTGTGAGGTAAGTCCGTTTGTACCAAGGTAAGATGCATTAAAAACGTCGGAAGTAGTATTTCCATCGCTCCACAACGATTGGGCGTAAGGAGCCACACCATTAAAAATGTCAACCCCTGATACTCCATTAAAAAGCAGGGCCAGGTCAAGGCCTTTCCAACCAAGGTTTATGCTTAATCCATAAGCAAACTTCGGATAGGGGTTACCGATAACCGTGCGATCGTCATCATTAATAATACCATCCCCGTTTACATCCTCATAAATCAGGTCCCCCGCCAAGGCGTTCCTGCCGC
>JBDSBG010000135.1:0-9274 GCA_039921685.1 Ferruginibacter sp. | reverse complement strand
TTTCATCTTCCGCAATACGTATTGCAGATAAAATTTCTGCTTCTTCGAAATGCCTGCCTGTCACCACCTTAAATACAAAATCAACCAGGCCTGTTCCTTTGGGAATAAATCCACGCAGGTGTGACAGTTCTAAATGGCAATGGCAATTGATAAATCCCGGACTCAGTATTCCTTCGAAGGTTTCAATCCCCTCACCGGCTTCCGCTTCATCAATCAGATCAATGATCTCACCCGTTTCACTTGCAATTAACAGCACATTGCCCTGCAGAAATTCATAGCCCGTAAAAATCTGGTCTGCCTTAAACTTTCTGTACAAATTGATTGATTGATATGATGTAAATTTGCCGCCCCAATGGTCAAACGAAAGTTGGACCGGAATAAAATTACATTATGTTAGATAAACTGGATGCGATAAAAGCAAAATTTGATGATATAGGTGTTGCCCTTACCAATCCTGAAATTGTAAGCGACAATAAAAGATACAGTGCACTGAGTAAGGAGTACCGCAGCCTGGGGAAAATTGTGGGACTGAGGAATGCTTATGTAAAGTTGCTTGACGACATTGAGTTCAACAAAGAGGTTTTGCATGCGGATGATGAGGAAATGCGTGATATGGCAAAATCAGAATTACCGCAAATGGAAGCAAAAAAGGAATCGCTCGAAAAAGAACTGCGCAATATGCTTATCCCAAAAGATCCTTACGATGAGAAAAATGCGATCCTTGAGATAAGAGCAGGAACGGGTGGTGATGAGGCTTCATTGTTTGCCGGTAATTTATTAAGAATGTACCTCAAATATTGTGAAAAGAAAGGATGGAAGACTGCCCTGCTGAGCGAGAGCGAAGGCACGGTTGGGGGCTATAAAGAAGTGCAGGTAGAAGTTGTTGGAGATGATGTTTACGGTACTTTGAAATTTGAAAGTGGTGTTCACCGTGTTCAGCGTGTACCCGATACAGAGAGTAGCGGCCGGGTGCATACCAGTGCTGCTACGGTAGCAGTGATGCCCGAAGCTGAGGAGGTGGATTTTGAGCTGAAAGAAAGCGATGTAAAAATGGAGACCGCACGAAGTGGCGGTGCTGGCGGGCAGAATGTAAACAAAGTGGAAACAAAGGTTTTTCTTACCCATAAACCAACGGGGATAGTTGTTGTGTGCCAGACGGAAAGAAGCCAGCTTGGCAACCGGGAAAAAGCGATGGACATGCTACGGACAAAATTATATGACGAAGAGGTAAGGAAGGCTGAAGAGGCCATTTCCCATAAAAGAAAAAGCCTGGTTAGCACGGGCGACAGGAGCGCTAAAATTCGCACCTACAATTACCCGCAGGGAAGGGTAACAGATCACCGTATCGGATTTACAGTATATAATTTAGATACTGTACTAAACGGGGAAATACAGGAATTCATTGATGCTTTACAATTTGCAGAAAATGCGGAAAAGTTGACTTCCCAACAGTAATTCATGCTCAAGAACAATTGAGCATCTCATATTCCGAAGCGGGTAAAACCAATCATGAAAGAATTGGTAAGTCCCGCCCCATTGTCATTGGTAAGTAATATTCCCAGCCTTTACATTCCCTTAACAGATACTGAAATTTTTTGGCACCGCGTTTGTAAATATTATTACAGAACACGCAAATAAGAATTTTCAATTTTCTCATAAGCAGTTAGTTTTGGTAAACGGCCCCTGTTTCTACAGGGGCCTTTCTTATGCCTTTAAGTATTCTGGAATCTATGGGTACGATTACTCTGGCAAGTATTTAGACGGAAGAAATAATCAATATTCAATGTTCAATATTCAAGGCTCACTGAAAATGCTTTCCATAACATTCCGTTAATACAGATTCCAATATGTTTCTTTCCGTTTTATTTTACCCAACTTCGCAGAATTATTTCTACACTTAATGGACAAATCCCAGGTATTCCAAACCAACAGCGCCACCCGTTGGCGCAGCGTGAAGTGGTCATCCAGAATAATTTTATTTGTTGCCTTATTTTTTATAGTGGTCACCGTAGTTGCTGTTATCAATGACAACAACCCGGCATTACCCAACATTGATGCTAGGGCCAGGGCCTACCAGGATAAACTTGATCCATCCAATAAGCTAACGATTGCCACAAAACAGAATAAAAAATTTGCAGGCTTCAAAAGCTTTTTAGAGAAAAAAGTATTGGAAGATTCTTTAAAAAAAGTAAAAGAAGAAGCTGTAAAATCTCCTCTTATCAGGGCGGCTTTTTATACTCCCTGGTCTGCAGCTGCGCTGTCAGACCTGCAAAAAAATGCTGATAAGTTAAATACGATCTATCCCGAATGGTTTTTTATTGATACAAACACTTACCAGTTGCAGACCAGGATTGATGCAGCCAGCTTGATTATTATGAAGCAAAACAAATTAAGTGTTCAACCTATACTTAATAATTTTCATACTGACAGGTTAGATGCGAAAAAAGGTTTTTTTGATCGGCACCTGGCACATGTTATTTTATCAGATGTTAACAAAAGAAAAGTAATCATTCAGCAAATTGTTGATACACTTAAATACTACCAGCTACAGGGTTTAAATGTGGATTTCGAGGACCTTGCTGAGGCAACCAATGATCCCCTCACACAATTTCAAAAAGAACTTTATGGCTCTTTGCACAATAACGGCCTCCTGGTAAGTATG
The DNA here is from genome assembly GCA_039921685.1 of Ferruginibacter sp. Lineage (GTDB taxonomy): Bacteria > Bacteroidota > Bacteroidia > Chitinophagales > Chitinophagaceae > Ferruginibacter. The sequence continues at coordinate 6,612 of JBDSBG010000135.1, read as the reverse complement.
GATGTACAGGCAATGAATGATGATTACGATTGTAAACAACTAAGCAACTATTGTGATCATTTGGTTGTAATGGCGTATGATCAATATAGTGATGCAACGGGGGCTGGTCCGGTAAGCGGCCAGAAATGGATCGAAGAACAACTAAGCTCAATGGATGATAAAATCGAGCCTGGTAAGATTATTCTCGGTATTGCGGGTTATGCCCGCGACTGGACAACTGATACTGCATGGAAGGTGAGAGATCTAACCTATGCTAATGTAATTGATGATGCTAAACTTGCAAATGCTGCGATCGATTTTGACAATGATTCTTATAATCTTCACTATAGCTATGTTGAAGCGCCAACTGACAGTACCGAAACTCTAAAACACAATATCTGGTTTACAGATGCTGCAACCACTTTTAATACATTGCGTTTCAGTGATGATTATGCCACCGCTGGTACTGCCCTGTGGCGGCTTGGCAGCGAAGACCAACGAATATGGAATTTTTATGGAAGAGACCTCAGCACAAAAGCATTACAGAAAAGCCCTTTCGATTTTAACACGCTGAAAGTAGCAGCTTATGATAAAACTTCAAAGCCAACGCCTATTGGTGAGGGTGAGTTGTTAAGAATATTATTTACGCCGGCAGAAGGAAAGATAAACCTTGAAGTAGATAGTACGGAAATGCTGATCGCTGAACAAAAATATGTGCAGCTGCCTTCAGGTTATGTTTATGAAAAATTCGCAGAAGACAAAACCGCCATCGGCGACAGTGGCCACAAGATCATCTTAACCTTTGATGATGGGCCCGATGAAAAATACACGCCTAAGATTTTATCCATACTGAAAAAGGAAAATGTACCGGCCACATTTTTTGTGGTAGGCATAAATGCAGAACGCAATATCCCCCTGCTGCAGCGATTGTATAAGTCAGGTTACGAAATAGGCAACCATACTTTTACGCACAGCAACTTTGCCAGGATGAGCCTGGAGCGGGCTGAGTTTGAAATGAAAACAACCCGTGCACTCATTGAATGTGTTACGGGCCACTCCACTATATTATTCAGAGCTCCTTATAACGCTGATAGTGAGCCGCAAACTTTTGATGAGATAGAACCAATCGCCAGAAGCAAAAAAGATAATTATATTTCTGTAGGAGAAAGTATTGACCCGAATGATTGGGACCCGAAGATGAATGCGGACAGCATTGTGAACAGAACGATCCGGCTTGCCGAAGCAACAAATGCCAGCATAATATTGCTTCATGATGCAGGCGGCGAAAGCCGACAGTCAACCGTAGACGCACTTCCACGCATCATTGACTACTTCAAAAAGAGGAACTGTAAGTTTACTACTGTAGCCGACCTTATGGGAGTAACCAAGGAAGAAGTAATGCCCGCAATAAAAGCAGGCTGGAAAAATAAATTCAATTTTTACTTTGCAGAAACAACTTACTGGGGAAGCCAGTTGTTGTTCTCGTTATTTCTTATTGGTATCTTTTTATCTGTGGGCCGCATGGTTGTAATGGCAACACTGGCCTATATTCAAAAAAGAAAAGAAAAAACAGAACCTGCTTCTACCCTAAAGCCCGGCGTTAGTATCATTGTACCGGCTTTTAATGAAGAATTGAATGCTGTAAGAACCGTGCAAAGTCTTTTACAACAGGATTATTCCAATATAGAAATTGTATTTGTTGACGATGGCAGCAAAGACAATACATTTAAAACGGTTCAGGATTTTTTTGCAGCTACTGCAAATGTAAAAGTTGTTACAAAAACAAATGGAGGCAAAGCAACCGCCCTGAACCACGGGATCAGTATTGCGTCCAATGAATATGTTGTTTGTATTGATGCTGATACGCAATTAAAAAATACAGCAGTTGCAGAATTGATGATGAAATTCAATTCGCCCCAAATTGGTGCCGTGGCGGGAAACGTAAAAGTGGGCAATGAAATAAATATGATCACCAACTGGCAAAGCATTGAATACATTACGTCTCAAAATTTTGACAGGAGGGCATTTGACCTTTTAAATTGTATAACTGTAGTGCCAGGCGCAATCGGTGCCTTTAAAAAGGCAGCTATTGTTGAAGCTGGTGGTTTTACTTCCGATACACTTGCTGAAGACTGTGACCTTACCATGCGGCTTCACCGTAAAGGATACACGATAAAAAATTGCAGTACTGCCATCTCTTACACAGAGGCACCTGAAACAATGAAACAGTTTTTAAAACAACGGTTTCGCTGGAGTTTCGGCGTTATGCAAAGTTTCTGGAAACATCGTGATGCGGTGTTCAACCCGAAATATAAAAATCTTGGAATGATTGCTCTTCCCAATATCCTGGTCTTTCAAATTTTATTGCCATTCCTGGCACCGTTTGCAGATTTAATTTTAATACTAAGCCTTGTTGCTGCAGGTTTTGGAATAATGCCAGCAAGCATTGAACATATCATCATATATTATTTAATCTTTTCCATTGTGGATTTTGTTGGGGCTGCCATCGCATTCTCTTACGAAAAAGCAAACTATAAAAAGTTGTTATGGCTGATCCCACAACGTTTTATTTACCGGCAATTGATGTACTATATATTGATAAAATCAGTAAACAGGGCACTTAAAGGGGAACTGCAGGGATGGGGAGCCTTAAAACGTACGGGTAACGTAAAGTTAGTTCCAACTTCCTGACGTAACTTGCGCAACCGAAGTTTAAAGGGCGATGTGCTGATGAGAAAACGAACAATGGCGAAAAGTCATCACAACCAAACGAGATTCTTGTCTGACGAACCACTTGTATGATAAATTTAAATTATCTTTTATAACATTGGCGAACAGTTCCTTAAATAGATCATCTTTTTTTAAACGATTACGTAGCCAGGGCTCAGCTGCAGATGGGACTGCAGAAATGAGTTTTATAGATCACCTCGAAGCATTGCGTTGGCATATCGTAAGAGCGTTGATCGTTTGGCTCATTGGTGTTATCGCAATATTTATTTGTATAGATTGGGTGTTTGACAATATTATATATGCGCCGGCCCGTTCGACTTTTATTACCTACCGTACACTTTGCAATTTTGGCCATTACCTTCACCTTGGTGATGCACTTTGTATGCCTCCGGTGGATATTCCTTTACAGGGAAATACGATCAGTGGCCCTTTTATGTCTGCCATTTCTATTGCCATGATCGGTGGCCTTATCCTGGCTTTTCCATATCTTTTCTGGGAACTGTGGAAATTTATTAAGCCGGCGCTTTCTCCCAAAGAAATAAGATATTCAAGAGGAAGTATTTTTTGGGTGTCTTTATGTTTTTTCGCGGGAGGCGCATTTGGATATTTCCTATTGGCTCCTTTTACATTTAATTTTTTAGCAAATTTCACATTGGGTACCACGGGTGCTTATAAATACATGCCCACATTGGATGATTACATAGATACACTCAATCAAATTATTTTAGGGTGCGGTCTGGCATTTGAATTACCTGTGTTGGCATACATCCTTGCAAAAATCGGGATCATCTCCGCAGCATTTTTAAGGAAGTACCGCAAGTATGCCGTGGTCATTATTTTAATTGTGGCGGCCGTCATCACACCTTCCCCGGATTGGACCAGCCAGGCAATTGTATCACTCCCCTTATTGATACTATATGAAATCAGTGTAGTGATTGCGGCAAGGGTTGATAAGCAGAAAGCGCAGAAAGAAAAAGAGTGGAGTTAGGACAATTGACAATGAATAATGGACAATTGTTAATGATGGCATTTTAGGAAAAATAACGCTCTGCTGTTAACCGATAATGTTTACTTTTATATAGTGCAAAAGGCAATTGATAATGAATAATTGTCAATTGTCAATTCTCCATTATCAATTATATTTTATGTACACTTTTAATCTAAAAAAGCCAATCGCAATCGGTTGTGACCATGCAGGTTTCGACTGTAAAGAGGATCTCATTTCTTTTCTTGAAGGAGAAGGAATGGCCTATAAAGATTATGGCACTTATAATAAAGATTCCGTTGACTACCCCGATTTTGCGCATCCTGTTGCCGTCGCTGTCGAAACCGGGGAAGCGGCTTTTGGCATTTTATTATGTGGAAGCGCAAATGGTGTAGCTATTACAGCAAATAAACATGCAGGAATCAGGGCTGCTATTTGCTGGGGTGAAGAACTGGCAGAACTTGCACGCAAACACAACAATGCAAATATCATTTGCATCCCTGCACGTTTTGTACGTGATGGTGATGCGGAAAAAATGCTCGATGTTTTTATGAACACTGCATTTGAAGGTGGAAGGCATGCCGGCAGGGTGGAGAAGATAGCAGTTTAAAAGTTGTCAAAGTAGCATGGTTGATAGAGTTAATAAAGACGATGTCCTCAACTCTATCAACCCTGTTAACTTTTTACCTTCCACTTTGCCACTCGTAAAAAATCCCACCTCACTTCCCCGATTTACAATAATTTCCTTTTTCTAAAATTTAAAAATGAAAAAACTATTCTTAGTTACGGCCTTGTTATTTGAAATAGCTATGGGTATGGCGCAAACAGATGATGCTTCCAAATATGCAGCAGTAATAACCATAGCCGACTTACAAAAACATTTAACCATTATTGCGGGTGAAGAAATGGAAGGCCGTGAAACAGGTACGGATGGGCAGCGAAAAGCAGCTACATACATTGAAGCACAGTTTAAAGCTATTGGCCTTCAAATTCCTACGGGAATGACGGGGTACCAACAATTCTATCCATTGCACCGGGACACAATGTTGAACAGCAGTTTAAGCATTGCAGGGTATACAGCTGAATATGGCATTGATTATATGATACCAAGGGCCAATACCTCGGGAACATTTACCAGCAATGAAATTGTATTTGCAGGATATGGAATTGAAGACGAAAAATACAATGATTATGCGGGCCTGGACGTAAAAGGAAAACTTGTCATTATTTTTTTAGGCGAACCGAAGGCTGAAGGTATCTATCTTATAACGGGAAAGAATAGCAGCAGCGACTGGACCTATCCCGGCGGTTTATCAAAAAAACTAAGCCTCGCAAAAACGAAAGGAGCGGCGGGATTACTCGTTATAAACCCTGCAGCGGAAACCTTTAGCAAGCGGTCAATAGATGACAGCAAACATTCTAATTTATACTATCCTGCAGTATCCAATGGCGAAGAGGATAAAAAAATAAACTATGCATTGATCAGCCACCGGTTCGCAAAAACATTATTTGCCGACAGGTTTGATGGAATCATTAAAAAAGCCACGGCTGCCGAACTGTTCCCGCAAAGCGACGCCTGGAATAAAACTGCAACTGCAACTTATGCTTATGATAAAAAAACAACTATTATTTACGCAAGCAATGTTTTGGGTATGCTGGAAGGAACGGATAAACAAGATGAATACGTATTTCTTACCGGCCATTATGATCATTTAGGAAAACGTGATGGAAAAATTTACTATGGCGCTGATGATGATGGAAGCGGCACAGTTGGCGTAATTGAAATGGCTGCAGCATTTGCAACAGCAAAGGCCGAAGGAAAAGGCCCCCGCAGAACAATTATATTCATGACCGTTAGTGGCGAGGAAAAAGGCTTGTTGGGCAGCCAGTATTATAGTGAGCATCCTGTTTTCCCTTTAGAAAAAACTTCTGTAGATCTCAATACCGATATGGTTGGCAGAATTGATACAGAACGGGAAACAGCTGATAGTTCAAACTATATTTACGTAGTAGGACATGATAAAATAAGTTCAGAACTTTCCGTTATCAATGAAAGCGTAAACGATAAATACACAAAGCTAAAACTCGATTATAAATTTGATGACCCAAAAGATCCTGAAAGGATTTATTTCAGGAGTGACCATTACAACTTTGCCCGAAAAGGAGTTCCGGTTTTATTTTTTTATGATGGTATGTTGAAAGCAGATTATCACAAGCCAACAGATACGGTTGACAAGATAAACTGGACATTGTATGAAAAAAGGGTACGACTGATCTTTCATACAGCCTGGGAAATTGCAAACAGGAAAAAGATGTTGAAGCGGGATAAGCCGTTGTCGTCTGAAACGAGGTAGTTGTAATTGACAATGGATAATGTACAATGGACAATGGACAATGGATAATTAAGGGCCAGATACTACTTACAGTATTTGTTTTCTTTGGAGGTTTTGATGATGGAGATAAGAAGTTTAAAAATTTCTTTGAGTGATTTTATTATTGAATTGTATTCTTCTTCTGTGAGATACCCACTTTTACATAACAATTCTAACCAGTAATCAGATTCATTTGCTTCTTTAAGTGAAATAGAAAGTTTATGAATAAAATCAGCTTTGCTTTCAGCGTGTTCTGCTTCTCGGATCAAAGCACCAATTGCTGTTCCTGATCGGAGTAATTGTTTTGACAATACGCACTCTTTTTTATTGCTAGTTAAGTATTGATATAATTTTACAATCCTAAATGCAAAATCAAAGCTCTTTATTTTCACTACATTTTCTTTCATTGTTTACCATGATATTATACCAATTAGATATTAATACTTGTCTGTCAGCCTGAGCTTGTCGAAGGTGATCTTCCTAACTAACCCGGCTTCGACAAGCTCAGCCTGACAATTCTTCGGTGGTGCAGCTTTAATTTCTATT
>JBDSBG010000134.1:0-12960 GCA_039921685.1 Ferruginibacter sp. | reverse complement strand
AGGGGGATGGAAAGGATATGAAAGTAAAAGGCATCCCGGAATTACCACTCTTTGGATAGGATTAAAATATTTTAAAGCCGCTATGGACGGATGGGAAATAAGGAGAAATGTGTCCACACGATAGGATATAATCGGGACGGGATGCAGCTATGTGCATCTTTTGTACTACTGTAGCTTCAGCATTTGATCTCTACTCTTAGCATTAATCATCTCACTTGAATTCATCTTGTATAATTATTTGTGGTATTAGCTTTTGATTTTAATAATGATCATACTAATGCTTAAGGTTATGAATTATAAATGCTGAGTTTACTTTGCACAATTGCTGAGTAGAGCTGTTCCCCACTCGGCGGTAATCGAATGGGGGTCGCCTTTTTGTTTCTGTTTGGCGAAGCAAAAAGAAAATATGTGATTACTATTAAAGAAAAACTTACAAATAGATTCTTTAAACATTAAATGCCGCCGCCGCGGCTTGTGCCTCACGAACTGGATTCGATGGGCATATGAATAAAGTGGTTGGTGAGACACAAACCACGTCGGGGGAAAAATTTGGAGCAGTAATAACTGAATTAGTAAAAGGTGCAACCGAATTAGACAAACTTGAAAAGAAAGCAATTGAAAAAGAAAGTTCATGGCAAACAAGAAAAGATCATACTATTCACTTTTTGGAGTATGAAGCAACAGTTGACCAGTTATTGGTTTCGGGTGCCGATAAACTTGATAACCTGCGATCAATTGTTTATGATCATGAACGTATCGGTGAAGCAATCTGGCAGAGATTCAATGCAAGCAAGCAGCAACAGGAATGGTATTATACATCAATAGCCGGGATTTTAAAAACAAAAGGAGTGGAGAATAAGATACTGGAGGATTTTGGAAATGAAATGGAAGTGCTTTGCAAAAAGGCATTTTAATTACTTATGCCAGCGAAATTTTATTTGAATTTGTAAGGTTGTGTCCCGGAAGCCCGAATAATGTAGTGACCGGGGTGATTGAACTTAGTTTAAAAGCATAGTTTATTTTAGAATGGGTCAGCTCCTAACGCCTGGACGACTACTTCTTTAAAGAATATACCATAGTAAGCTTTTATTTGATTTAATTACTAAGCGTAGGTTAACTATAAAATATTATATTTAACTTTAAGGTCATTATGGTTAATTAAGAATAATTGTATTTAAGTATGGACATCAATAAATTCAAGGCAGGTACTACTATAAAACAACCAACCGGCTATAAAAGCTTTATTCCCGAATTGGTTTGTCACAGTTTTGTGTGGACGGATCCTTCGATTAATATATCGCTGGAGCAGGCCACGCTTCAAGTGGGAACGCTAAATAGCTTTTCACAGTTTATACCAGATATAGAACTATTCATAAAAATGCACGTTGTAAAGGAAGCTACTGTAAGCAGCCGCATTGAAGGAACGCAAACCAATATGGAAGAGGCGCTGGTAAAACAATCGGAGGTGAACCCGGAAAAAAGGAATGATTGGAAAGAAGTGAGCAATTATATCAGGGCGATGAACTATGCTATTCCGAGGCTGGAAAAACTGCCTTTGTCTTCGCGGCTTTTGAAAGAGAGCCATAAAATTTTACTGGACGATGTGCGTGGTGAACATAAATTGCCGGGAGATTTCAGATCATCCCAAAACTGGATTGGCGGAGTTTCTTTGAATGATGCCGTTTTTGTACCTCCTGTTCATGATGAGTTGAATCGGCTAATGGGTGACCTGGAAAATTTTTTACATGATACGGAGATTAAAGTTCCTCACTTAATAAAAATCGCCATTGCCCATTACCAATTCGAAACAATACATCCTTTTTTAGATGGGAATGGCAGGATAGGAAGAATGATGATCACCTTATATTTAATAGAAAATAAGATTCTTGAAAAACCTGTGTTATACTTATCCGATTTTTTTGAAAAACACAAGGGATTATATTATGATAACCTTATGCTGGTGCGTAGGACAAATAACCTTGCGCAGTGGATAAAGTTTTTTTTAGAAGCTGTGACACAAACCTGCAAGCTGGCTGTTCAATCATTGCAGCATATCATACGTTTAAAGCAGGCATGTGAAGGAGAAAAAATTATTCATTTGGGCAAGAAAGCGCCCAGGGCAAAACAACTTCTTGACCACCTCTTTACTCAGCCAGTTGTAACGGCACAGGATGTTGCGGATTTACTGGGCGTGTCGCCTGTATCTTCGTACAAGATCATAAATGATTTTATTAAGCTAAACATACTTAAGGAAACAACGGGCTATAAAAGAAACCGTTTTTTTGTGTTTCGGGAATATCTCGATATTTTTTCATAGTAATTTTATTTCCAGAATTTGATCACGCTCAGGATTAATTTTCTCACTTGAATCCATGTTGTAGAATTATTTGTAGCGCTGGCTTTTGCTTAGAATGATGATCGTAAGCATGCTTAAAACTATGAATTTTAAATGATGAGTAGACTTAGGACAAGTGTTGAGCATAGTTGTTCAACCAATAATCCAAAGAAGAGGCAAAGGAGAAAAGAATCGATTAATGCATCAACAAATCCTGAAATAAGGTGGAGAAAGTTTTCTTACCACATCCATTTATTGTAAACAATATTTTATTACTTTAAATGATGTGTTATGAAAAATTCTACAAAAACAAAGAGCACGGGTTATTTCTTAAAGGTTAACAAGAGTGCTGTTACAGGAAGGTTTGTAACAGCGGCTTATTCCAGGCGTTACCCTGCAACAACCTTCACAGAAACAATTAAAGTAAGAAAACGTAAATGAAAATAATTACTTTAATAACCATTTAAGACAGGAAATTGTGCCTGTCTTTTTTTATGAAAAGAAATTGGGGCCTGGGGAAATAACCCATTTAAAAAGGGTGTTTTTCCCCTTTTGATTTTGTTTGTGGGTTGCGTTCTTTGAGGTAGTTAAAAAGAGTGTATGAAGTTTGATATCCTCGATTCAATGATCGCTATCGCAATCATTTTATTTATTCTGAGTATGATCGTTGAAAAGATCACACAACTGATAAGAAATTATTCGCCTTTCAACAAAAGTACATTTTGGAAAAACATTAAACGCAGGCAAACAGGTAAAAATGCATCCTTTGATAAAATAATTGAGAGAGAAGTTATTTCATTGAGCTTTATGCTCGGTAGTTTAATTGCATTGGCTTTCCGGGTTGATTTATTTATGATGATTGCAAGCGGAGATCCAAGGACAGTTCTCTTTTGGAACCCAGATATCTCTTATACAGATTTACAAAAAGCTCTTTTTGTTATTTCAATACCACTAACGGGTTTATTTCTTTCTTTTGGATCTAAGTTTTTTCATGATCCATCGCCCCGGTTCGTGGCTCACGAACCGGGATTTGGGCCAATCCCGCGGTTCGTGAGGACACGAACCGGGGCGGTAGAAAATTTCTCATTGATGATTTCTATTCCGTGGCAATGTCTTCAACACTTTCGCCACGATGTTTTAGAAGACTTCGCGAAAGCAACACTGTAAATAGTCGATGCTAATCCTGACGATTTATTGGAAATAGGGTGATTAACGGACTTAAAAAGGGGAAAAACACCCTTTGATTTAAATTTTCTTTTTCAGAAGTTTACTGAAATTAATGACCTTCTGCTTTCGGATTCGATCAAACATTTTGAACCGTGAGAACAGCAGTCATTTGTCACCAAACTATTTACCAATGCGAACGCTTTTGATTTTTTTACTGCTTGTCCTGTTCCACAAAATTGCAGTATGTCAGTATCGGATAAACGAAAATGGTTTACTAGTTTCCACAACTGGAAAGGTTATCAATTTTAATCCGGCAGATACATTGCATATATCTTCAAGCCCGCAAGTAAGGAAAGCGTATATCCAGGAACTGTTTAAAAATGTGGATCAAACAATCAATAATCTAGAGGATGATTCACTTGGCTTAAGGCAACAGTATGCAGCTCTGTTTTGCGATACATTTTTTTGTAGTTTTTATGACGAATTACGGAAAGTCCGTACAGGGTTAAAAAACGGAATAATTGATAGTACCACAAGATATTTTCCCGGTCTACAGGTTAAAAGATGGCTGGATACAGCACATGTATATTATATATTAAATTCGGCAGTAAATAAAAATATTAAAGTTTATTCAATTAAACCGCTTAATGATTTTATTTATAGATTGTATAGGGATGCAAACTATTCTAACCTCCAGGGTTGGCAAATGGACATGGCATATAAAAAATCATGGAGACAGGCAGAATATTTTTACCAAAAAAGTAAATTCTATCTTGATTCATTGAGTAATGCATTTGGAACTATAACGACTTGTGATTTTCCGTTAATTGATGCCTTTATTGATGAGATGCGTTTGTTAATTACCGACTCGTGTAGATTTGATAATATTCCAGCCTTTCGATGTTTAAATCCGATAACACCAAGGGAGAAAATGGGGGTAATGATGAATTATTTGCATGATCCCATGGGATTGAGGAAATGGCTATGGTACACTGGCGGAATTCCAACTATGAACCCGCTGTCTGTTACAACAGTAAATCAGCGTTACCCGTTGACTGAAGAATCGACGGTATTGGATTCAGTATCCTACAAATCTGTTAGAAAAATGGAACTGGACCCTGAATTTTTCCGATCGTTATTTACGACTCAAAAATTATTAAACGATATACAACTTCCTCTGGCCGGATCTGGACCTCACAAATTTGTAAGAGAATATTATGACAATGTACCCGCCTACCAGGGTAAGAATTTACCAACTTTGCTTTCAAAAAAAGATTCTGTAAGTGTATGGATCTATAATGTTCCTGCCGGAAGCAATTTGAAAATAAGTACAGAAATAAAGGCTATACCAGATGAAAGTAATGTAAACATTCAATTAGATAATGCAATAAGCGCCTTCCCGGATTTGACCAAATTTAGTATTGGAAGCAATGTTACCGCACTACTGCAAAACATAAATGCAAAAAATAAACAATTAAATCCTTTGCCAATCCCCCCTAAGCCGCTACTTACTAAAAAAGGATTGGCTTCCCCGAAATTTGATGCTGACGATAATCTCCAGTTTATGGCTTGGGAATGGACTGCTCGACCAGGCAGGCAGAACGAAGCCGCTGATAAAGAGGTAGATGCTATCTTTATAAATTCCTGGAAGATCCTTTTACAGCGAGAAAAAGCTTATAACGAGGATAAACGAAATATCATTCTCGCAACGATAACTTATCGAGATAGAGACAGCTGCAAGGGATGCACCGATTCAATACCACATTATATTATAGATTCCTTTGTTGCGAAAGACTTTTGCACTACACTTAATTATTTTTCTAAATCGATTGATACGAGTATCGAGAATATGGCAAAACGATTTAGTAAATATTTAAGTTGTGTAAATAGCTGTATTGATCAGGTTCGGTTGAAAATGGTAACACTAACGACCATCAATCAATATTTCACTAAAATAATTGCAATATCCAACAGATCATTGCCACCCGATACGGCCGATCTGAAGCGGTTTAAAGATGAAACGGCAACATTTATTACAGCGACCTATCGCAGTTCGTTGCCTGATTCAAGTTTTGAAGAAACCATCTCAATTTCAAAAACCATAAAAATAAATAACAAAGATTCCGTTGTAGTACCAAAAAAGCTGAAATTTAAAGTAGGGAAACTGCACTACATTGATGCGAGCGCAGGTCTTGCTTTTACATTTACTGACTATACAATTAAAGAATCAGAAGCAACTGGTCTTCCGGTTGTAAAGAACGGTGATAAAGTGCAACTAAATGCTGGTATAAATATTTACCCGTGGGGGTTACTCAAAGTGGATAATAGGTTATTTCCATCCAAACCAAGCGGGTTTAGTCATAGATCATCTATTTACCTGGGCATTTCAATTAATTCAAAGCCTCTTGACAATATATACACTGGATTAGGCTATGATTTATTACCGGGAATTACAGCGATAGCTGGTGTGCACTGGTATAAAAATACCAGATACCAAATTGTCAATAATCAGGTTCTGAATCAGGCCGATGGTCTAAAACCTGCAGGTTTTGTTGCGGTTAATATAGAACCGGCTACATTAATAAAAGCATTATTAATAATAAAATAACATTATGAAATTCCTACTTTTTATACTTTCAATTCTTTTTATTCTTCTTGGACCAGGCTGCGGAAAATATCATGATTTAAAGGAAAAGGAAAACCTAAATGAGGAGATCAATTACTTTGGTCAACTAAGTGTTGCTAATAATCTTGATTCTGCGGGAATTCCTTATTACAAGCCCAATATTCACTTACAGATTTCCAGGATGCCTGATACCGTACACTATATCTTTGATAGTTTTACTGATTCCTTGGGGTACTATACATTTCATAACCTGGGAAACGGCGACTATAGAATTCATACTAATTTCCTAATTAATAATGTGATCTACGACTCAATACGATACATTAACATCCATGATGATAGTGATTTTGTAGACCAATCATGGACTATCAATCCCAGTCATTTAAAGCAAAACGGATTTGTATTTACAATAAGAGATCAACAACAAGGTTATGTAAATGGTTGCAAAATTTTCCTTTATAGTAGTGTTGCGCAGGCCAACGCGGATACCGCTTATAACGGTTTAGGGGCGTCGGTTGTAATGCCAGAAACAAACGGTTACGGCAAGTCTGTTAAATTGAATATTCCGGCCGTACCTTATGTAGTTCAGGTTAAATCAATAGGGAATCTGAGAGCAAGGATTAATATTAACGACCTTGATATCTATGGGATTATTCCACTAGAGATAACCTTGCCGTAAGTGAGTTATCATGATAGGCAGCCAACGTTGCAAAGGATTATTTGACACCTTTGAAATTGAAACGGTAAACTTGATTTGAAAGCTTGGTTGGTAGATGCCAACAAAAGTTTAAGGGATTTGGGAACCACGAAGTTTATGGGCCAAATTAAAAGTAATATTAAATACAGAAAATACTCAAAACAAAAACGATACAATTCCGACTAAGACTCTTTGGGAAAATATCATAGGTCCTGTAAAAAGAGGATTTGTTTCGAACATAAGTGTGAGTGAAATAGGAAATAATAATGGGCAATTAAAATTGAATACTCAAATTTCTGTAAGTAAGAATGGAGTCCATTTGCACTTAAACAAAGCGACAACAGTGACCTGCCAAGAACTTCTGTTCAGATAAATTACACGATAGATTATTGAAGATTTAATTTTTCTATGGTGAAAAAGTCAATAGAAAACAGTACAGCTAACAAAGCAGGAGCTCAGCAATCTTTATTGAAAATGAAAAGCCGGAATAGAGCAGTCCAATCGAAAAACATCATTTCACTTCATCTTCATGAAACTCCTGTATTTCAAATACAGGCTTATCTGCTGTCACTTTTTTAACAACAGAATCTTTACCGAAAAGCGGATGCCTGATTCCCATAACTCTGTACAAAGGCGTCAAGCCATTTTCAGCAATATACTTTAGAGTACTCCCTGTTTCCCTTGCCACACTAAGTCCCAACGAAACATCCGTTAACTTTAAATTCCCGGCGCCCGCATTTGCATTTGCTTTCAACTCTAATTTACCATCACTGCTATTCGAAATAATAATTGTAGCTGCTCCGGCTTCTACCAATTCAGTGATAACCAGCCAGTCTTTGTCCCAGTTTCCATCCTTGTACTTCTGAAGAATAAGTTTTGTAACCTCGGCAATATTTACAATTTGATTGGTCTTATTACCATTAGACTGAAACACGATGCTCTTGCTGCTTTTAAAATCGAAAGTAAAGCCTGCATCTAAGTCAGTAAAAACGGATCCCGCAACGGGAGCCTTCCCCGATAATTTTGTGGAAATGGTAACGCTGTCATTAGAGGTATAATCCATATCTAACGTCGTTGTGTCAACATCAATTTCCATGGGAATATCCTCTTTTTCAAGTGAAGAGTAAACGCTGAATACACCGGCTTTGTCTAATTTCCCTATCTGTCCGAGCTTTAATTGCTTTCCCGGATCCCAGGTAGCACGGTAACCGGTTTTATTATTCATATGTCTCAGATAAAATTTGTGTGGATTTGCCATTATGTTTATTTTTTTGATGTAAATGATCATGAATTTAGTTATAAGGAATGTTATTAAGAACGGGGAAAACACCTTTTCTTCAAAGGTGATTACACTTATTTAAATCTGGTGTTTCCACAGTTGCATTTCTGTAAAATTAGTTCCATATTAGTATCTCAATAAGCTTTCTTCTTTTGTGCATTTGTATTTTTTAATTCATAAATTATGTCAAGGTCTCCTCTCAATTATTTAGGATTATCACTCTCTGGCGGTGGGTATCGTGCAGCAGCATTTCATCTTGGTACCATGACGAAATTGCATGAATTACGATTGCTCGAAAAAATAAATATTCTTTCAACAATTTCAGGGGGGTCTATAATAGGAGCATCTTATTGTCTAACTGATAGTGCATATGAGGAATTCGAGGCAAAAATGACAGAGTTGCTTTCAACAAAAAATGTAATTAGATACATTCTAACTTCTTTTGCTTTCATTCGATTCGTAATCTTTATATTGGTCTTTATTTATGCCGCTGTACATTCATTGTTCACGCCATATCCTTATTTGTCATTCATCATACTGGCGTTGATGATTGTTTTAATAATTGTGTTTCAATATGCCTTATTTCCGGTTAGCAAAGTAATTGAGGAGGCTTATAACAAGTTTTTTTTTAGCAATGCAACACTTTCAGATTTGCTTGACAAAAAACCCAGTATTGCAATAGGCTCAACCAACATTCAGACCTCAAGACCATTTACATTTAGTAAGGCCGAAATGAATGATTCAACCTACAAGAAATTGAAGCCCCCGGTATTGTTTAATAATGATAATTTTCCCGTTGCAACCGCTGTTATGGCTTCCTCCTGTGTGCCTTTTGCATTTACACCCATTACGATAAACGCTAAATACTTTGTTAATAGCAATGACATGAGCCGTGCAAATCCGGTTTTAGTTGATGGTGGCGTATACGACAACCAGGGTATTCATAAACTAACGCAAAGGGACAGTGGTTTTGAATGTGAGGTAGTCATTACCAGTGATGCTGGTGCGGGTTCGCCATTCAAACGATCATACAACAATGTCATTGTGCTTCTAATCAGGTGTATGGATGTCTTTATGAGCCGCATTAAAAAATTTCAAATGCAGGAAGACCTGTATCGAAATACTGATTTTGCAAACAGGCAAATCGCCTATATATCCCTGGGTTGGGATATCGAAAACTGCATTCCGGGTTTTATTGATAATCTAAAAAAAGGCCAGGTTACAGCATCAGTAATACTCGATCATAAAATACCGCCAGATTGGCTTGCAAATATTGATGCACACAGATCAGCAATTCAAAATCTTCTGGAAGCCAATACAAACTACGAAAAGATTTATGCTGAGAAATTAACTGCAACAGAAATCGAACTAGCCAGGAAGGTTTCTACCAATCTAACATGTCTTAGCAGAGAACAAGTTAAGTGCCTCGCTGGGCATGCAGCCAACATAACGGAACTTCAAGTGAAACTTTATTGTCCAACATTATTCAAATCTTCATCAATATGAAACCTCCATTTAGAAAGTTAAGAGGGTATGCATTTGACCCTTCTATGTCACTCGAACTGGATACTGCGGGTATAAATGAAATAACCTATAAAGTACATTGGGAAGAAAATCTTTCTCCAGGGCCTGAAGGTGAATACGTAAAAGTGATTGATAGAGATCCTTCTAGTGCCGCATTCTATAAACCCGTTGATTTAAATGACCAGGATATATTAGCAAACGATGGCCTTGATCCAAGTGAATCAAATCCACAGTTTCATCAGCAAATGCTTTATGCGGTAGCAATGAATACAATCAAGAATTTTGAAAAAGCAATAGGACGTAAAGTTCAATGGAGTCCTGTAACAGAAGACATAACAAAACATGTAATTAAAGATGCCGGCAGGCGTGATCCTAAAAGGCCCATTCTTTCAAGGCGATATGTTGAAAAGCTCATACTTTACCCTCACGCGTTCAGAGGCGCAAATGCTTATTATTCTGCCGACAGGAAAGCAATTTTATTTGGATATTTCAACGCGACACCTGCCAGCGATGATATGCTTATGCCCGGCAGTCTTGTATTCTCCTGCCTTTCTCACGATATAGTTGCCCACGAGGTAACTCATGCTATCCTTGATGGTATGTTTAGCCGTTTCATGGAACCAACACATCCGGATGTCGGTGCATTTCACGAGGCATTATCTGATATTGTTGCATTGTTCCAGCACTTTACTTTTTCTGAAGTAATGATTCATGAAATAAATAAGACAAAAGGAAATTTTAATGCAGAAAATTTGCTTGGCAAACTGGCAGTTGAGTTTGGTAAAGCCTCTGGTAATGGTAGTAGCCTGAGGGATGGGATAGGGGAAATAGATAAGGGAAACTGGAAAAGAAAGAAGCCCGATATCAAATCATACCGAACCGTTTTTGAATGTCATGACAGGGGTGAAATACTTGTAGCTGCAGTCTTTGATGCTTTTATTAGTATTTACAACCAACGGTCTTCAGATATAATAAAAATAGCAACAGGGGGAACAGGTTTATTACCTGCTGGAGATTTGAATACACACCTGGTTAAAAGCCTTGCATCAGAAGCTTCGAAATCCGCATCGCATGTGCTGAGCATGTGCATCCGGGCGTTAGATTATTGCCCGCCGGTTGATCTTACCTACGGTGATTACTTACGCGGACTTGTAACAGCGGATGCTGAATTGGTAAGTGACGATAAACATAATTATCGTTTAGCTTTTATTGATGCATTTAGAAAGAGGGGTGTTTATCCGGAAGGTCTTACCACTTTGTCTCTCGAAAGCCTTGCATATAGTGTGGAAGAGAATCCGAAAGTAATAGAAGCGTTCGAGGATAACTTTAATGAATTCTTAAATAAGTTCAAAAGCGAGATGAGTTATATTGATGACAGGAGGAAAACGTTTAACACTGTCCGTAAGTTTATCATTGGCCAAAAAGGATATGATCCTTATGAAGAAAACGATGAAAAATGGAAAGGTTTATTTGAATACTTTCTTGATAACATTATGACGGATGAAAAAACAGCCTATGAATTCGAGAAATTAACTGGTTTAGTATTTTCAGCGAATTACAAAAAGGTCAATATCCACCAATCATCAAAGTACCCTGGTTTTCCGTCGTTGGAAATCCAGGACATCCGGCTCAACAACAGGGTCAGCCCTGATGGAAATATTCAAAATCAGGTTATTATCATACTCGTCCAAAGTTGCGGGGTAAAAGTAGAATATGACGAGGATAAAGATGAGTATGCAATAAACACATATTTGCACAATCCGGTAGACGATTTTGGTGAAGGCGCATTCCTTTTTCGTGGAGGTTGCACACTAATATTTGATCTCAATACTGGCCGGCAAAAAAATGTTACTGATAAAACCAAAATTGCTACTTTAAAATATATAATTTCTAAACCAATACTCGATATGGATTTGCTTAAAAAGAGAAAGCCGGTTTATGTTCCCAATACAGTTCGTGCAAAGATGCAATATCGCTGTCAGTTCGGAGATTATTCAGAAGTTACAGGAATTGCAGCATTAAAAGATCAGGTAGAATCCCTCGCACACATTCATCATTCAAAAAACGCTAACAATGAAAAATATTGATAATGTTATTATAAGGATGTACAATACCGGATCTGTAGGTGATTGTTTTCTGTTGCTTTTTCAAAAAGAAGGGCAAACCACATTTTCTATGCTCATAGATTGTGGCGGCTACAAGACCAGGAAAGAAGATATATCCAAATGCGTGCAGGATATCAAAGAATCCGTATTAAATGATACGATAGATCTTGTAGTAATTACACATGAACATGAAGATCATGTAAGCGGATTCAATCAGGCCAGGACAATCTTTGATGGCCTCACATTTAACCAGGTTTGGATGTCATGGGCTGAAAACCAAAGCGACGTTTTAGCCCAAAAACTATTTGCGGAAAAAGGGAAAAAAATCAAGGCATTACAAAGCTTAATTCAAAAGAATCTAACGGAAATTCAAAAGAGTTTAAGAAGCGGTATCAGGCAAAATGGACTTAACAGAAGCCTTAAAATAAGGCAAAAGAACTTCAGTGATGCACTGAATGCATTAGAATTCGAAGACATAAAAGCATTGGCCAGTCCGGGTGTACGGCTCAAGGTAAGCGATGCAATGAAATATGTGAAGGCCAAATCAAGGTCGAAGGCCAAATCAAAAATGTATCACAAGCCAGGCGAAGTATTAGAAATGAAGGGGGCCGAAGGTGTAAAATTTCACATTTTGGGTCCTCCATACGACACCGATTTACATGGTATTAAGAACGACCTGCAACATGATCAGATGTATTCAATAAGTAAAAGACTTGGTTTCCTTGTAAACAGCTTTCATTTCAATGCCATTGATGGCAATTCTGATAAGGAGGTAACATTATTATCACCCTTTTCTGCAAAGTATAAAATGGATCCAAAGCAAGAAAAAAAATATCAGGCAGAATTTTACGGAGCTGCTGCAAATAAATGGCGGCAAATTGAATATGATTGGTTGGATTCAGCGGGTGAATTAGCAATTGCACTTACTGATTTTGTAAATAATACCAGTCTCGCATTTGCTATTGAACTAAACAACCAGGTAATGCTGTTTCCTGCGGATGCGCAGTCAGGCAATTGGCTGTCGTGGCATGATCCCCAGGTAACGAAAGAACTGAAACGAAATGGCGGCCGTGATGCAAAAGCACTATTAGCAAAAACAGTTTTTTATAAAGTTGGGCACCACGGCAGTCACAATGGAACCGCTTCGCTTAGTGGTTTGGAAATGATGCAGGAAGGAAAATTCATTGCGTTTATGCCACTCGTGCAGAGTAAAGTTCCATCACAATG
>JBDSBG010000133.1:0-7271 GCA_039921685.1 Ferruginibacter sp. | reverse complement strand
GCTAATTATAAAAAATAAAATCCAAATCAATTCAAATCGTTTGAACTTCTGATGCTCTCAAACCCTTATCCAGCAATATTTTCAAAGAACTAATGCATATCTTAACAAGACGGTCATGATTTAAGATTTAAGATTTAAGATTTAAGATTTAAGATTTAAGATGATTTGGATTTGCAAGATATTAATTTGTGAATACCTTTAGCCATAAAGAACTCTTAGATCTTACATCTTAGATTATTCATCCTCTAACAAATCGGGTCTTCTTTCTTTTGTTCTTTGCAACGATTGTTCATGTCTCCATTCATCAATCAGTTTGTGGTTACCGCTCATCAGTATATCCGGCACTTTCCAGCCACGAAATGTTTCCGGCCTTGTGTAAACAGGAGGAGCGAGCAAATTATCCTGGAATGAATCTGAGAGCGCGGAACTTTCATCATTTAATACACCCGGAATTAAGCGTCCAATCGCATCCGTGAGTACCGCTGCCGCCAGTTCGCCACCACTCAATACATAGTCGCCGATTGAAATTTCTTTGGTTACAAAATGATCCCTGAATCTTTGATCAATCCCTTTGTAATGGCCACAGATGAGTAATATGTTATTTTTCAGTGAAAGGCTATTGGCCATTTTCTGGTTAAATGTTTCTCCATCAGGAGTTAAAAAAATGATCTCATCGTAGCTGGTGGCTTCCTGTAAACTTTCAATGGCATTCACCAGCGGCTCAATCATCATTACCATACCGGCTCCACCACCAAACTGGTAATCGTCCACCTGTGCCCTTGCATACGTAGTATGATCCCTGAGGTTAATAACGTTTACTTCCAGCAGGCCTTTGTCTTTTGCCCTTTTCATAATTGAATGAGCGAATGGAGAACTGAGGAGATCAGGAACAACGGAGATAATATCTATGCGCATGGGGGTTATTTTGGTGGGAAATAGTGAATGGTGAATGGTGAATGGTGAATGGTGAATGGTGAATGGTGAATGGTGAATGGTGAATGCAGGATTGTCAATGATTAAAATGAAATTGATAATAACATACACAGAAACGGCCGCCTAGATCGATCCGGTAAAATCATCAATATCCCGCTTATTCTTTTTTGTAGGCCTTCCCACTTTACTCATCCGCTTTCCGGTATGAAATGCAGCAGCCTGGAACTGTATGCGTTCAACTTCTTCTGCGGGTGTTATATCAACATAATAGTTGATTGCTTCCGAATATTGAACCCTGTTATGAAGCAAGCCGGCCACTTTAATGCGCCATTTCTTTGCTTCTGTTTTTACTTCGTATTCATCATCTACTGATACTGTTTTAGAAGCTTTTGCAGATCCACCATTGTATTTCACTTTACCCTTATCGCAGGCATCAGCCGCCTGGCTGCGTGTTTTAAACAACCTGATGGACCACAAATATTTATCAAGTCTCAGCTTTTCTTTTTCCATTTCAAACAAAATTAGCGTCTTTTTCCAGCAATGGTAAGGCACGCAGTGAGTATTTACGTATTTTTATTTTTTTATAAAAATATGAACATATGAAATTTAGGAAGTCATTCTTATACATCTTTTTACTAATTGGATTTATAGAATTCGTACAAGCACAGCCGGGCGCCGGCATTAACTGGACCGCTGATGGCCTTGCTTATACAAAGATCAAAGAAGGCAATATCGTAAGGGTGGATCCTAAAACGGATGCAGAAACCATTCTTATTAAAAAGGAACAACTCACGCCTGCAGGTGCATCAAAAGCTTTATGGCCACAATCTTATAGCTACAGCAGTGACAATAGTAAAGTATTAATATTTACCAACACGGCAAAAGTATGGCGCTATAAAACGCGTGGTGATTACTGGATACTGAATACTGCAACAGGTGAATTACACCAGGTAGGCAAAACCGCTGCCTCCCAATCCCTCATGTTTGCAAAATTTTCACCTGACGGCAAACAGGTTGCTTATGTAAGTGACCACAATATATTTTCAGAGGATGTTAATTCTGGTATTTCACGCAGGCTAACGGATGATGGTAGCCGCAAATTAATAAACGGCACATTCGATTGGGTGTATGAAGAAGAATTTGGTTGCCGCGACGGATTTCGCTGGTCACCGGATAGCAGGCAGATCGCTTACTGGCAGGTAGATGCTTCCAGGATCCGGGATTATTATATGCTCAACACTACTGATTCAGTTTATTCAAAAGTAATACCGGTTGAATATCCAAAGACAGGAGATGCGCCATCGTCCGTGAAAATAGGCGTGGTTAGTCTTTCAAATGGTGCAACAAAATGGATGAAGATTGAAGGGGATCCTCAGCAAAACTATTTGCCACGCATGGAATGGAGCGGGCCTAATGAACTGATCGTACAACAACTTGACCGCAGGCAACAGGAGAGCAAACTTATTTATTGTAATGCAACGGATGGGAATAGCCGCACTTTTTGGGCCGAGAACGATGAAGCATGGGTTGACCTGAATGCTGATGAAGTTGGAGGTGATCCTTCTGGCTGGAAATGGGTAAACAAGGGTGAAGATTTCCTGTGGGTAAGTGAAAAAGATGGCTGGCGTCATATTTACAAGATCAGCCGCGATGGAAAAACCATTTCACTTTTAACGAAGGGTAATTTTGATATTGGCTCCATTCGGGGGATAGATGAACTCAATAACTATATTTATTTTTCTGCATCACCCGGCAATCCAACCCAATTATATTTATACAGGGTGCGTCTCAATAATCCCGCAAAACAGTTTAAGGAAGAAGCTGAAATTGTAGGGTCAGCAAAAATAAAAGGTACCAATCAGTATTCCATTTCCCCAGGAGCTAAAATTGCAAAGCATAGTTTTAGTAACCACAATACATCCCCTGTTTCCGAATGGGTAAGCCTGCCAGAGCACAAGGTTTTGAATTCATCGAAAAGTATTGCGAATACAATCAAAACCGATCCTGACATGAATGTAGAATATGTGAAGGTCACTACTGAAGACAATATCATACTCGATGCATGGATAACTAAACCAAAGAATTTTGATGCTTCAAAAAAATACCCGGTTGTGTTTTATGTATATGGTGAACCTGGCTCTTCTACCATTGATGACCAATATGGTAATCATGAAAATTTTCTTTACAATGCAGGCACAAAACCCAATGAGTACATCAGTATGAGTGAAGATGGATACGTACAGGTGGGCCTGGATAACCGTGGCACTCCTGTTTTGAAAGGCGCTGCGTGGCGCAAGGCTATTTACAGGAAAATTGGAACGATCAATATCAGGGATATGGCAATGGGTGCTAAAAAGATCCTTGAAAATAATTATATGGATAAAGAGAGGGTAGCCGTATGGGGATGGAGTGGTGGCGGTTCATCAACACTTAGTTTGTTATTTCAATATCCCGAAATATTTAAAACAGGTGTATCGATTGCACCACTGACGAACCTCCTGTACTATGATAATATTTATGAAGAAAGATATATGGGATTACCACAGGAGAATATGCAAGGTTACATGGAGGGTTCGCCCGTAACACATGCAAAGGGTCTTAAAGGGAACCTGCTTTTGATACACGGATCAGGAGATGACAACGTGCATTTTAGCAATAGCGAGGCTCTACTAAATGAACTGGTAAAGCACAATAAACAATTTGAGTTCATGGAATATCCAAACCGTACGCATAATATCAATGAAGGCCCCGGCACATCAAAACACTTACAGACTTTGTACACAAATTTTATAAGGAGGAATTGTCCACCGGGCGGAAAATAGTTAGATGATTTGGTGATTTGATGATTAGTTGATTTGATGATTGAAAACCTTCAAACTGTTGAAGCCTCAATCAGCAAATCATCATATCAGCATTTGATAATGTAAAACCTTCAAACTGTTGAAGCCTCAATCAGCAAATCATCATATCAGCATTTGATAGTTGAAAACCTTCAAACTGTTGAAGCCTCAATCAGCAAATCATCATATCAGCATTTGATAATGTAAAACCTTCAAACTGTTGAAGCCTCAATCAGCAAATTATCATCACCATATCATCAAATCACTAAATTCACTGCTAAAAGCTTTCTTCGTATTTTCAATAAATAAAATAAATGGTATGAAGCAAATATTTCTATTGTCGCTACTTGCGGCAGCGATCGCAACATCAAATGGACAAATCATTGAATTGAAAAGAGAGGCGGGCACAGACGATGCCGTTGTGCTGCAACGAGCCTTTGCGCAAAAAGATGTGAATGCGGTGCTCATTCGTTCTTCGTTTGTATTGAACGCTGTATTGAAAATACCAAAAGGGAAAACATTGAAATTTGAGCCAGGTTGTATGATTTCAGGGAACGGCACCATCAATGGCGGGATCATCGACGCTGGTTACCAGCAAAAGATATTTGATAGTTCACTTACTGTGAATCCCGAAGCCGTCAATCAATATTTTTCAGTGAAATGGTTTGGTGCAAAAGGAGATAACGTTGATGACTATGCGGCCATCCAGAAATCGATCAATACCTGTTTGAAAAATGGCATCAGGACAGTCTACATTCCATTGGGTTATTATAAAATATCAAAACCGCTGATAATACGGGGCGATGGTATGTCAGATACGGCAAAAAATTTTTGTACGCTGGAGATTCTTGGTGAATCATCTTTCTGGGATTCTAACACCGGTACGGAGTTAAGGCCAACCTTCAATAACACATTTGCTATTGGCATTCAAAGAGGCAAGGGATGCAAGATCAGGAAACTAAGGATCACCGGCCAGTTTCAACCGCCAAAGACAGCTACTACAATCGAATTTTATAATATCGATTTCAAAGATTTTACAGATAAAGTTTCCCGTGACAATCGCTACAGCCCATATTCCGCAATCGTTATTGACCCTTTTACTAATGTTCCAAATGCGAAGGAAGACAGCTCGTCATACTATCCTGGCCTGCACAAATACTATGGAACAAATGGCAGATCCAGCCAATCCGGTAGTACAGCAACAGAAATAGAGGAAGTTAGTATAACGGGTTTTGTTGTTGGGATTTGTTCAGCACCCAATGGTAAAACACGCAACGCAGAAATTACCATGATCAATAAAGTGCAGTTTGCCAATTGTAAATTGTGCATCTCCGGGGGTCAGGACCAGGAGAAGGACAATACCATCTCAAATATTTATTGCTGGGGTGGAACCCATACCGTCTTTGCCACAGGGCAGTATGGAGCGGGGCGAATGGCGGGAAACTGGATCATTAGCAATGTTAATATCGCCGGGAATGTATCAAGGTTTATTTACAACCAGCAACATGGATATTTTGCAACCCATATCAGTCACGTGTACGCAGAGACGCTCGGAACATGGGGAACGATCAATTCAGAACTTGCGAGTGAAATATCGGGCTGTACAGTTGATTTTGCTTATCAAAGTATTGCAGGAAAACAAACACTGATCACTTCATGGGGGAAGAATATTGTCTACCGCGGATGTAATTTCCGTTATTACGGCGAAAAAACGCCATTGACGATTGAAGGAGATTGTGTATTTGATCATTGTTATTTTTCCGGGCCGGTAGAACAGAAGAAAGCGATTTCAAATGTTTTTTATAATCCTGGTACCGAAAGCCCTACATTATTTAGTTTGTGGAGTTTATTTTTTCTATTGACAGGAATTGGAGTGATTTATTATTTTATCAAACGCAGGCATCATAAAGGGAGAGCAACGGTGCCGGTAAGTAATAGCGAAAATGCTTATCTTCAGTTTGATTAAAACTATTATGAATGAAAACTTTTTCCATCCTTGCCTTCCTTGTATGTTTTGGGTTACCCGGCAATGCACAAACGAAAACTGATACTGTTTCCAGTCCACCTCCGCCTCCTCCTTTTGAGTATGATGCCGGCGACAAAATATTTGAAAGAGTTGAAGAAGAAGCATCATTTCCCGGGGGAGTTGATGGCTGGAGGAAATACCTTATGGCTAACATCAATGCGAATACACCTGTAAAACACAGGGCAAAAAGAGGCACCTACCAGGTGGTGATAAGGTTCATTGTGAATAAAGAGGGAGGCATCAGTGCTGTAGCTGCTGAAACTTCATTTGGCCATGGTATGGAAGAAGAAGCGATCAGGGTTATAAAGAATGGGCCAAACTGGTTGCCTGCGATGCAAAATGGGAAAAAGGTGAATGCGTATCGGAGGCAGCCGATTACTTTTGTGGTGGAATAAAAAGGATTGTTTCGAAAATTAGAACTGAAATTTCATTATTGTTTTTGAAGTTTGGCCTATCATTCCGGTGATTATAAAAATGACTTGAATTGAAAATACACTCCAATTGCGGGATGGGACATACTGTTCCATTATTAAAGTAATTTACTATAATTGAAAAGAGCAATGGTTTAAGGAGAATGTCACCATACTGGAAACCGCTATTGCAAAAAAATGAACATCGTGCATGTGTCTAGCGGCTGGCTCCCGGAACCAATGCTTCTGTTTTAATATCAATAATTTTTGCTTTTGATGCCTCGGCTTTTTTTCTTTCTATTT
This sequence comes from Ferruginibacter sp., assembly GCA_039921685.1. Classification (GTDB taxonomy): domain Bacteria; phylum Bacteroidota; class Bacteroidia; order Chitinophagales; family Chitinophagaceae; genus Ferruginibacter. Next base: position 759 of record JBDSBG010000133.1, on the reverse strand, counting down.
TTCCTTTTGCCTTGATCACTGAAAGATCAGCACGATTGAGTTCTTCGTCACTAATCATAGAAATAAACTCATGCAGATCCAAATGGTAAAACCGGCATATCCTCAATGTCATCAGGAAACTCAGTTCCCGTTCACCACGTTCAATATTACGGTAACTATTATGAGAAATTTGTAAAGCGTCCGCGAACAGCTTGAGGTCCGGCTGAATGGTCATTCTCAACCGGGTTAATAGTTGTCCGATAGTAAGCTTTGCGTCTGAGGGGGAGAGATACATAAGGAAATGAAAATTAAGTATTCCAAAGATCGAAACTTTGCATCAAATCCTTTAGACGGAATATCCACAGGAAATAAAGGGCTAATATGAAAACTTTTTTGAAAATCGATGATGGGGTTGGTTAGAAGCTTACTTTGCTTTCAAACTTTTTACTAACTTAGTTCTTACACAACAAAGCAAGGTAAATATAGACGCCGTTCCATGTTGTGATTTGCTTTCAAACTTTTTACTAACTTAGTTCTTACACAACGGACGCATCGCCGAGGAGGTTCGTTCAAAGGTTGTGATTTGCTTTCAAACTTTTTACTAACTTAGTTCTTACACAACATCCATACATTGCTCATCAGTCCACCCCTCTGTTGTGATTTGCTTTCAAACTTTTTACTAACTTAGTTCTTACACAACTTGTTCAATTCAAACAAGGAATGCATATATGTTGTGATTTGCTTTCAAACTTTTTACTAACTTAGTTCTTACACAACCAT
>JBDSBG010000132.1:0-4826 GCA_039921685.1 Ferruginibacter sp. | reverse complement strand
CCCTTCCAATAACCTGTGCATCTATATTAAATTTCTTTGCAGCATCAATCATAATTTGTGCATCATTAGCATCACAATATATTTCCAGCCTGCAGCCCATATTGAATACTTCATACATTTCTTTATTGGAACTTCCACTGTTCTTTTGAATAATATTGAAAATTTCAGGTGGGGCAAATAAATTATCTTTTATTATTTTAAAACTGCCAGGCAAATATTTCATGCACTTCGTTTGTCCGCCACCGCTACAATGAATAAGGCCGTGTATCTTATCAAAATGATCCACTAATAATTCTTTTAGTACGGGTGCATATGTTCTGGTAGGGCTAAGCAACATCTCGCCAACAGTTAATGGCTCCTGCCCCTCGGGTGTTACCAATTCATCTAATAATTTATGGCTCCCGATATATACTACATCGTCATCAAGCCCGTCATTAAAACTCTCTTTGTATTTTTCAGCATAAAATTTACTCAATACATCATGCCGTGCAGAAGTGAGCCCATTGCTGCCGATACCACTATTGTATTTTGTTTCATAGCTTGCTTTACCATAACTGGCAAGGCCAACGATCACATCACCTGCTTGTATTTTATCATTGCTGATGATCTTATTCTTTGGCCAGCGGCAGGCCATGGTTCCATTTACGGCGATTGTGCGAACTACATCACCTACATCTGCTGTCTCACCGCCGAGATAATGAATCCTAACACCATAGCTCTTTAACTGGTCGAAGAGTTCCTGCGAGCCGTTGATCACATATTCCAGTACCTCACCGGTGATCAATGTTTTATTCCTGTCGATCGTAGAATTAAAAACGATATTATCATAGATGCCGACGCAAAGAAGGTCATCCAAATTCATTACGATCGCATCTTGTGCAATGCCTTTCCAAACGGAGATATCGCCGGTTTCCTTCCAATACAAATAGGCAAGAATACTTTTTGTACCAGCACCATCTGCATGCATCACATTCACCAGGTCTTTATCACCGCCAAGATAATCGGGGTAAACTTTGCAAAATGCATTGGGAAATAATCCCCGGTCCAGGCCCTTTGTTGCTGCATGCACTTCTTCTTTTTGTGCAGATACGCCTCGTTTGTTGTATAAACTCATATAAAAATATTGATGTCTAAATAGCCTCACCCCAACCCCTCTCCTAAAGTAGAAGGCCTAAGATCGTTACTTACCTAATCTTCAAAAGATAGCACAAGCTTTAATTGCGGCTTTGTGACGACAAGTGTGAGTTGCAAAACTATATTTCAATTATCAATTATCCATTAATAAATTATCAATTAGTTTTGCACCGATTTTATGAACGTGTACAAAAATATAGACGAACTACCGGCATTTAAAAATGCAGTGATCACCATAGGCACTTTTGATGGTGTTCACCAGGGCCACATGCAAATCATTCAGCAATTGAAAGCAGAGGCCGCAAAAGTAGACGGAACACCTGTATTAATAACCTTTTACCCCCATCCCAAGCAGGTTGTATCTTCATTAAAGAAACCCATTTTCATCCTGAACAGCCCGGAAGAAAAATTCGAATTGTTGCACAAATCTGGCATCAATAATATCGTTGTTGTGCCTTTTAATACCGAATTCGCCAACCAGCCTGCTTTAAGTTATATCAAAAATTTCCTTGTAGAAAAATTTCATCCTCATACTGTGATCATTGGGTATGACCACCGTTTTGGCAAAGACAGGCAGGGCGATTATCATTTGCTGGAAGACCAGGCTGAAAGGTTTGGTTACATTGTAAAAGAAATCCCTGAAAGCATCTTGCAGGATGTTACCATCAGCAGTACTAAGATCCGGGAGGCGTTATCAGCAGGGGAAATTGATACGGCCAATGAATTCCTGGGCTATCATTATTTTTTCAGCGGAAAGGTAACTGAAGGAAATAAACTTGGCAGAACCATTGGCTACCCCACTGCAAACCTGCATGTGGAGGATAAAGAAAAATTAATTCCTGGCAATGGCGTGTATGCCGTGAACGTGGAGGTTGAAAATACAGCCGGTATTTTTAAAGGGATGATGAATATTGGTGTGAGGCCAACCGTTGATGGAACAAAACGAACGATCGAAGTAAATATTTTTGATTTTGATAAGGACATTTATAGTCTTAACATAAAGGTTTCTCTTAAGAAAAGATTGAGAGGAGAAATAAAATTTAATGAGCTGGAAGAATTGAAGATGCAATTGGGGAAAGACAAAGAAGCAGCATTACATTGATTTGGAATTTGTTGTTTCTGGTTTCTGGTTTCTCGTTGTTTCGTTTCTCGTTATAAAACCCTGAGTTTTCAACTGGAAGAAAGCAAAAAAAATTGAAGCCTCATAACGAGAAACCAGAAACCAGAAACGTTGTATTTACTCCAACATCATTTTAGCCACCATCTCTTTCATCAATGATGCTCCGCTTGTTCCTGTATCGCCAACGCCGACTGATTTTAGATTATACTGGTGCAATAGCATGATCAGTTTTTCCATGCCAGTGTAGTTGTAATTCTTCATCATTTCATGCGCCTGCCGAAGTGAATTCGGATTGTAATAAAAGAAAGGTTTTAAAGCGTTGTCACTTTTATCATTCATACCATATACCGCATACACTTTGCTAAAAAAAGCATACAAGGCGGGCAAAGCCATTTGTATCGGTACAGCCTTGGGGTTACTTTCAAAATAATTGATGATCTGTATTGCTCTTGCAAGGTCTTTTTTGGCGATCGCCGCCAGCAATTCAAACACATTATATTCTTTACTGATACCGATGTATTTTTCTATATCATCTTCATCTATGTTTTTTTTGCCTTTGAGGTTCACCGAAAGTTTATCAATTTCGTTTGCGATCCTGCTAAGATCATTGCCAATATGCTCTTCCAGCAAACTGATTGATTTTGGATGGATGCTGTAGCCTTTTGATTTTACCAGTTCTGCGATCCATTCATGCACTTTGTCTTCCTTGATCTTGCCCGAATTAAACATTTCAGCATGCTTGCCCAACAATTTGTAAAGTTTTGTCCTTTTATCAAGTGACTTGGCTTTGTATCCAATCACAAAAACGGTGGATGCAAGCGGCGATTCCACATATGATTCCAGTTTATCAATATCTTTCATATGTTGTGCTTCTTTCAGCAGTACAACCTGCCTTTCGGCAAACATTGGGTAACGCTTGCATGCATTCAATACTGCCGCCCAGTCTGCGTCTCGTCCATAGAATATGGTAAGGTTAAAGGCTGCTTCCGATTCAGGCAGGATATGATGTTCAGCATAATTCATCAGCATGTCAATGTAGTACTCCTCCTCGCCTTCAAGCCAGTAAACGGGTTTGAAATCTTTTTTTTTCCAACCTCCCAGTATTTTTTCGGCACTCATTTAAAAAACAGTTTAATTTTGCAATGTAATTTAATTTCAAATGATTGTTTACAATAACCATTTTGAAAGGGTACATTTGGCACAATTTTGGAAAACCTGAGGGGGCTCCGGCATAGATCACCGCCCTCCTTTGAATATCCGGCAAAAATAATTTTAAAATAGAAAAACCAAATAAACATGGCTTTCGAAAATTTTCCAGAAGCTGACAAGACTTACCAGGAACTTGTTATGCCTCCCAATAATACCAAAAGCAATATGCGGGGAATTCTCACAGTAGCCCTTGTTGTTGCACTATTGGGCACCTGGGGTTATATCATTTGGGATAAGAACAATGTGAAAGAAACCATTCAACAAAAGGATACTATTATCGCTTCCACTTCAAATCAACGCGACGAATTACAAAAGGATCTTGAAGATGCTACCATGCGTTATGATATGCTGAAGACTTCCAATTCTAAAAAAGACAGCACGATCTCATCCCGGGACCGCGATATCGAGGAAAAGAAAGCACGCATCCAGGCATTACTATCGAAGGTAAATGCTACCCAGGCTGAACTGGCTGAAGCAAAAGGCCTGATCGCTTCACTGAACGGTGATATAGAAGGTTATAAAACACAAGTGGAAATTTTGCAGGGACAAAAAATACAACTTGCACAGGAAAAAGCGATCGTGGTACAGCAACGCGATAAAATCCAGAAAGAGTTTGACTCAACCACAAGTGTTGTAAAAGAAAAAGAAAATGTAATTGACATCGGCTCTACATTGCATGCTTCCAATTTTAATATAATAGGTGTAAATGAAAGGAGCAATGGCAAGGAGAAGGTAACCACCACCGCAAAAAGAGTTGATAAATTACGAATATCATTTGACCTTGATGAGAACATGATAACACAATCGGGACAAAAAGAATTATATATTGTGATTACGGGCCCTGATGGAAATCCTGTAGCGCTCACTGACCAGGGCTCCGGGAAATTCACCACCAGGGAAGGCGAAGAAAAAACTTATACACAGCGACTAGACGTTAACTACACTCAAAATAAAAGACAAACAGTGAGCTTCGATTGGAAACAAAGTTCAACTTTTGAAACAGGTGATTATAAAATCGAAGTTTATAATAACGGCTTTAAAGTTGGTGAAGGAATCAAACCATTGAAAAAAGGCGGGCTGTTTAGTTAGTTGGTGATAGAGGAAGATTTTTAAAGCGGCAAATTTAGGTTTGTCGTTTTTTTATTGAACAGCATCTTACCCTCTTGCTGAAACTTTAAAAGAAATCTTCAATATTCTACGTACAATATTCAGTGTTCAATAAAATATAAAGCCTGAATTAATGTGCGGTGAACATTGAATATAGGATTAGGTAGAATAAGCGCATAGCCTTTACTCGCTTTGGTTAGTACTTCAAATTCGTTGCTTTCGCCTCCACAGCCGGCGGGCTGCGTACCTGCACCGG
>JBDSBG010000131.1:0-26909 GCA_039921685.1 Ferruginibacter sp. | reverse complement strand
GGGAATGGAGTTTCGAAAGCTCGAAGAAAAATATACAGCTTACGAGTTTTTTTTTGCCAATAAATCGGAACTGTCAATCACCGACCCAATAGCCGTTGACAAATATTTTGAACAGCACTCATTCACTAAATGTATTAATTGTGCTGCATACACCGGCGTAGATAAAGCTGAAACCGAAAAGGAAATTGCATTTGAAATAAACGCAAAAGCAGCCGGCGAGCTTGCTGCTGTTTGTAAAAAATACAATACACAGTTCATTCACATTTCCACTGATTATGTTTTTGATGGGAATGGTTCAAGCCCTTATAAAGAATCTGATCAAACGAATCCAATAGGGATCTACGGTGCTTCGAAATGGCAGGGCGAACTTGATGTCTTGAATAATAATGAACAATCATTGATTCTGCGTACATCCTGGGTTTACAGCAGCTATGGAAAAAATTTTGTAAAAACCATGTTGCGCCTGATGAGTGAAAAAGAAACTATTGGGGTGGTGAATGACCAGTTTGGGAGCCCCACCTACGCTGCTGACCTTGCAGAAGCGATTCTTATAATTATTTCTTCAGGTAAAGATCCGTCGCTAGGGATCTACAATTATTGCAACCAGGGCATTATCAGCTGGTATGATTTTGCAATGGAAATAAAAAATCTCGTAAACAGCAAATGCATTGTAAACCCTATTGATACGGCATCTTATCCAACTCCTGCAAAACGTCCGCATTATTCTGTATTGGATACAACAAAAATTCAACAAACATTTGCACTTGTTATTCCGGCATGGAAGGATAGTTTAAAGAAATGTGTTGCATTGTTAGGACAATAGTTGTTAGCGATAAGCTGTAAGCTATATCTTATATTACACACAAGCTTTTTCTTTATGACACGTTAGTCAAAAATAGTTGGTAAAATCAACGAAACCATCATACATGAAAGAGTCGTAATTAATTATCACTTGACTCCCAGCTAACAGCTTATCGCTAATAGCCTCTTCCCACCAATATTTTTTTCGAATAATTTATATTTTTATTCATTACCTGCAACATATAAACAGCATTTGCGAGAAGCGGTAATTGGAATGTATAAGCAGTTATATTGTTGCTTGTCACTACAGATTTTACCAGCTGTGCATTCGCAGCATAAAGTTTAATATGCACATCATCCTGTTGCCTGTTAAATATAACCTGTATCGTATTGTTTAGATTATTGTAATAGGCTGTCACAGTTTCATCATTATCTAATTTAATCGCAACAACATTTGAATAACTGTAATTGCCATCAAAATCAACCTGCTTTAACCTATAATAATTCATACCATTGAATGGATGCGGATCAATCAGGGAATAATTGTGAGGCAGGGAGGTTGTTCCATTTCCATCAACCTGGCCAATCGGCCCAAAATTGACTGCATCATTACTTCTTTCTACAATAAAATAATCATTATTGATCTCAGCAGTTGTTTGCCAGCTTGTTAATACTTCCCGGTTGTGCAATGCAGCTGTAAATCCAAGTAATGTTACGGGCACAGTTCCACAAACCTTTATACCTGCATCAACATTTAGAATACTTACACCGGCTGGTACATCAAAATCATTGCTTCTTCCGCTGGTATCCGCTTTACTGTTATCATTTGCATTAATTCCTCCAACGAAGCGTGTAGTGAACATAAATCCTACAGGCCTGTCAAATGTTACATAATACCCAGTGCCCGGATCAACGCCGGTAAATTGATAATAGCCATTGATATCTGTGATGGTGGATGCAACGTTGAAGGAAACACTGTTGTACAACCTCACTTTCATGTTTCTCACACCCAGTTCACCTACATCCTGCAAACCATTTCCATTGGTATCATACCACATAAAATCGCCGATGATGGCAAGCGTGGGACATAAATCAACAATTAGATTTGCGGTCGCGGTGTTCCTGCATTTGCTGGTAGTATCTGTTATTTGCAATGTGTATTGAGTAGTGCCCGTACCCGTTATCGTTACTTCGGGTGTGGGAGAAAATATATTGCTAAGTGTGCCGTTATTTGGAGACCATAAATACGAGTATCCACCAGGTGGATTAATTACAGGTAGAAACATAAGGTTGCTGTCACCCAGGCAGGCGACAATATCAGGTATAGTTATTTGTGCAGCAGGTGTTGGGTAAACAGCTACTACCACGGTTGCAGTAACCGTACAGGCATGAAGAACATCCGTGACTGACAACAGGTAACTTGCGGCTACCGAATCTACACAGGCAACCGGGTTAGCAATACCAGGATCTGATAAACCTGTAGCGGGCGTCCATTCATATTGTAAGCCAGGTACAGGTGTTGTGCCGATCTGTATGCAACTATTCTTGCAAATCGTTTGGGAATTCATTGGCGGCAACAGTGAATCAATCACCCTGATGATGACAAGATCTGTTATTGTGCATGAAGCATTGTTGTCAGTTTTTGTAAGTGTATATGCAAACACGCCACCAACGGTAGCGGTGAATATTGGATTCGGACTGGTAGGGTCACTAAGATTTGTTACCGGGCTCCAGCTATAAGAAATACCCGGTCCGGTTACGTTCGTGGCACTTCCTATGGTGGTTGTCTGGTCCTTACAAATGGTTTTATCAGGCCCCGCATTGGGCGCAGTTGTAGAAGGAATAATAAGAATCGTATCCCGGTACTGGCAACCGTCAGCGTTAGTTACCTGCAGCGTAAATTGTGTAGTAATATTTGGTGGCGGATTTAATGTGCTTGGGTTGGCTACCTGGTTGTTGGTAACCAATTGTTGTGGTTGCCAGTTATATGCGGTCATGTTTGCCGGTGCTGCATTTCCCAATTGGATTGGTCCGTTTGCCGGACAAAAACTTATATCAGGCATGCTAAAAGATGCATTTCCAACGGTCACCGTTATTGCATCAGCTGCTGTAGATCCACATGCGCCCGGGAAAGTAGCAATGACATTATAGGTTGTAGTAACAGCCGGGCTTGCCAGTGGTTGTGCAATTGAGGGATTGTTTAATCCTGTCGTTGGACTCCATTGATAGGTTACTCCGGCAAGGGCAGGGCTTCCAATTAAAACGGAACTACCCTTACATACAAATTTATCCGGAGCTGGGGGCAAGTCAGGAGAATTATCAATGACCACGTGTACCGTATCTTTTGAAATGCATCCCGCAGTAGTTGTTCCCGTTAAAATGAAATCAAGGTTGGTGGCAATGAACACCTGCGGTTGTGCAGAAAATTGGTTGGTACCATTTTGCCATGGAGATGCCTGAGGTTCCCACAGATAGCTGGTATTGGGTTGTGCTGGTGCTCCTCCTAATGAAATTATTCCATTGCTGCAGATCACCCAATCAGCACCGGCATTTACCTGCACATTTTCTACGCGGATTATAACAGTATCTGTTAGCTGGCAGCCATTGGCATCCGTTACTTTAACGGGGTATGCTGTTTGAGCGATTATCGTTGCAACGGGATTGCTGATCAAATTACTTGATAAGCCGGTCCCTGTCCATAAATACGTGTAGCCTGCAACGTTAGCATCACCAATGGTAACAGGCTGGCCTGCACAGGTAACGGTATCGGGAGCATTGAATACGGGCCTGGAAAAGGCAGGGTTATTCACGAAAATATTGTATGAACAATGTATAGAAGTATCATTAGCATCGGTTGCTGTAACGGTATATACTCTGGGAACATTATCAGCCAGGTGGGTAACGCTTCCGAAATAGTTGGTTAAGCCCACCTGGGGTGTCCACGAAAAAATAGCATTCGGATTGCCGGAATATGCAATCAACGCAACATTTCCACCGTTTACATCAAAACTTGCGCAAAGGTATTCTGCCTCTACATCTATCAGCACATCACAATTGGTACAGAAGTTTGGAACAGTGACCTGGTCGGTACAGGTCCATCCGTTATAGGTTACCGTTAGCCCATAAACTGTTGGAGCCCCTGCAGAAGCGGTTACGGCTACCTGTGGTAAATTGGTTGGCCCTACAAAACCTCCCGGCCCGGAAATAATCGTCCATGTATATGTCTCATTGATATTGGGCGTGCGGTCTGGTAAACCAATGATCCTTGGGCCACAACCGTCAAGGCCGGCTCTTGCTTCTATTGTTGAGACGATCGTTTCATCGGAAAATGAACAACCGTCTTTTTGTGCGGTTACATGAAGGGTTGCAGGGTTAGGTACAGGCATCACAATATTGCCGGAATAATAATAGGCAGTTGAATTCGTATTGTTGGTTAAATAGCTTCCGGGGCTCCACACATAATTGAAGCCCGGTTCCGGGCTCATTCCAATAAAAGCACTGTCTTTAAAACAAACTACTTTATCAGCCCCGGCAATATTGGCTGTCAGTGGTGCAGCCACAGGAGTAACTTTTACGGTATCTTTTGTTGTACATGTACCTCCACCCGACTTCGGAACGGTAAGTGTGAGTTCATAATTTGTAATGATGGCAGGGTTGGCGAAGGGCTGGGCTATATTCGTTGCCGTTAGTCCTGTTGCAGGTTCCCACGCATAAACAATGCCTGGCACTCCAGGAATGGCTGTAGCGCCAATTTGTACAGCAATGCCCCCGCAGGCACCACGGTCGGGGCCGGCATCAGCACGATAAGTGAGAACGATGCCCTGTCCAACCTGCTGGCAACCCATCGCATCTGTTACTACTAATGTAAAGATCGTATTAGCGTTAGGGGTTACGGTTGGATTTGATACAGGGCTGGCTCCCATATCCCAGGAATAATTTGTGTATGGAGGATTGCCGCCCGTTACGGTTGGTGTTCCACCAATTGTAACCGGGCTTCCGGGACAGGTAATGAATGGCCCCCCTGCATTGATTACAGGAGCCGTTAAAAGATTTGCGGTAACTGTGGCCGTATCGCTTGTATGGATCAAAATACTGCCACATTCAGGCAATGTATAAGCAAGCCTTCTGTAATACCGTGTTGAAGGCCCAAGCGCAGGAGTGTAATCTTTGAAAACAGCATTCACGATATTTGTCCAGGGACCAGCCACTGCATTTGCAGTTTGCCATTGGTACACCGCTTCTATTGGCCGTTGCGGAACAATGGTTCCATTGAGATGAAGTGCCGGAAGGCTGTCTGATGGCACACTGATATTAATTCCAATTATCTTTTCGCCAAGTCCAAACTTACAGGCGGTTTGAGTTTTTGGTGATAAGGTATCATTTGCATAAAAATATTGATCGGGGCAAAACGACACATTGGTTATAAACTGATCAACATTTCCTTTATAAAGTACCGTATTGGTAACCGGGTAGTCAACTGAACTTGTTTTGCCCGCAAAATAAGCCGCATCCGAGTATACCTGCATCGATGCTGCAATATCATTGCTGCTTCCACCAATATAACCGCTAAAGAAATCTGTGCCGTCAATATTTTTTATGATCAGGATATTATCGCTACCTCCGGCGATCACGCTCAGATCAGTTATGGGAAAACTTGGTAGGTCGGTATTGCCCAGCAGGTACACTTTACTGTTAGCGATCTTCATTGGCAAAAGCGAATTCATCTTACCCAAAAAGCTGGAGTAAATAATATTACCATCAGGATCCAGGTGGGTGAAAAAGCCACTGTTTGGGCCATAAAACTGGCTGCCATTATTAACAGTGTAATTAGCGCTGGAACTGGTGCCAGAAAAATAAAGGTCCCCGTTAAAAACTTCATAGGATAATGCATTGGGCGTAACGAAGCCCAGGCTGAATTTCTTTTGATACACGATACTGCCTGCGGGATCAAGTTTAAAGATCCGAAGATTGAGTTCGCCGGTTGAAGTGCTACGTGCTGTTGCTCCCAGGTAAATGTCTGCATTTGATATGATCATGTTATCAATGTAGTCCAGGTCAATGGTAGCGAGGTAGGTTGAAAAAAGAATGGTACCATCTGTATTAAGCCTTGTATAAAATCCATCAATAAAATCACCCAGGAGGCCTGAACTTGTGCTGCCATTTGTTGTTGGAAAATCCGTCGAATAGGTATGGCCAGCAAGATTTAAAACCCCATTCACAACTTTACACACACTGATAATATCTGATTTGCTGCCTGCCAGGTATCTGGCATAACCAATATTAAGATCAATGCCGTTTACTTTTATGATAAAACCATTCTCGGCAATTCCCGGAACGTAACTTCCTATTGTTACAGGAAGGTTATTCGAAAGCGTTTTCCCTGTCAAATAAACGTCCCCATTTTCAAATGCTGTTGCAAAAACAAAGTCCACATCATTTCCCCCATACATGCCCGATAAAAGAATCGATCCGTCTGTTGCATTTAACTTTGTCACGAATCCATCGTTAATGCCACCATGAAAAAATGAGCCATTTGTCACAGGGAAATCTATTGAATTGGTATTGCCTGCAACCAATATCTCATTTCCACTTATTTGCAAAGCGCCAAAAGCAGGTGCATCGCCGCCTGCTCCCCCTAAGTAAGTTGAAAAAGCAATGGCGCCCGTTGTGGCGAACTTGGTAACAAAGACATCTCTGCCGCCATGAAAAAACGAACCATTTGTAACAGGGAAATTGATGGAATCTGTATAACCCGTTAAATACACTTCACCATTCAAAACTTGCCAGCTCGTAACGGTTTCGTTTCCCCTTCCACCTAAATAACTTGAGTATAGTACAACACCATTGGTACCATACTTTGTAATGGTAAGATCGAAATTACCTTTGAAGCTGCTGCCGTTGGTGACAGGGTAGTTGTTGGACCGGGTTGTGCCCAGTACGTAGCTTTCACCATTGATCACCTGCATCTGGCTAACCTCATCAACATCCGATCCACCGGCATAGCTGGAAAAATTTTTGTAAGACTGCGAGGATGCTGCAGTATTTGAAAATATAACTATGGCAACTGCGATAGTGATATATAAAATGGACTTTGACCTGTTCATTGGTTAGCTTTAATAAATACGAAATTAGGTTGGGTCAAAGGGGTAGCTACTGTAATATACGAAAATTCTTTTTTGAAGGTTATTATTTTATTGCATTTCTGCAGGTACCCGGGGCGGGGAATTCCTCTATGATTTAAGCATCTTTGTTTTTGATATACACCAGCTTGATCCCGGCCTTATCGGTCTCACGTTTGTCAATTTCAAATTGCGGCAAAGATTTTATCAGGGGAGTGAGTTTTTGAAAACCATAGTTTCTTGGGTCAAAATTTGGATGCTTCTTCAATATTAAATTTCCAACATCGCCTAAAAATGCCCAGCCATTCTCATCAGCAAGATCGCTGATGGTTGTTTTGATGAGTGCGATGGTTCCCTTGCTAACCTTATCAAGAGCAGCTATTGCAACGGTTGCAGTTGCATTGGTTGTCGCGGTTGCTTTGGTTTTTGCTTTTGCAACCACAGGTTTTATGTCGTTTGATTCCTGTTCTTCCACCATGGGAATGATCTCCATGTAAATAAATTTATCGCAGGCAACGATAAAGGGATTGGGTGTTTTTTGCTGGCCAATGCCAAATACTTTCATCCCGGCTTCTCTCAATCTTGTCGCAAGCCTGGTAAAATCACTGTCACTGGAAATGATACAAAAACCATCAACTTTGCCTGAATATAAAATATCCATGGCATCTATGATCAATGCAGAATCACTGGAATTTTTTCCACTGGTATAACTGTATTGTTGAATAGGTGTGATGGCATTTTCAAGCAATACATTTTTCCAACCGGATACGGTGGGTTTTGTCCAGTCGCCATATATCCTTTTAAAAGTGGGCGTACCATATTTGGCAATCTCTGCCATTACTCCCTTTACATTACTGTACGGAACGTTGTCGGCATCGATCAATACAGCAAGGCGAATTTCTTTTTTGTCATCCATAACACAATGTAAGAAGGAAACGGGAAACGGCAATCGGGAAACGGGAATCGGCGAATCGGGGAATCGGGAAACGGGAAACGGGAATTGAAGTTCTGGCATTTTGGATTTTCTTCTGGCTTTGCTTGGAGGATTATCCCTAACGCGTTTGACAACTAAAAAGATAGATAAAGCCTTTGCCGATTCCCGATTGCCAATTGCCGCTTCCTGCTTCCCGTTTTCCCCTATTTTTGTTCCTTATGAACTTATTCACTACCAATTCCCGGATCATTGTTACCTGCCCCAATCGCTTATCGGCTTATCTTCAAATGGAGATCATTGAACTTGGATTCCAGCCCGTGCGTATTTTCAAAACCGGCGTGGAATTGTTTGGCAACTTACAGGATTGTATAAAACTAAATCTCAGCCTGCGATGCGCAAGCCAGGTTTTGTATTCATTAAAAGAATTCACTGCTTACAATGCCAACGATCTTTATAACGTATTGCTGACTGTTGAATGGGAAAAACTTATTCGGGCAAATGGATATTTTTCGATCAGCAGCAATGTAAGTAATGAAACCATCACCAATAATTTATTTGCGAATGTAAAAGTGAAAGACGCCATTGCGGACAGGTTTCGTGAAAAAACTGGCAGCAGGCCGGATTCAGGCCCGGAACTAAATGGGCTGGTGGTTCACTTGTATTGGAAAGAAAATGTTGCAGAAATATTTCTGGACAGCAGCGGTGAAACCTTGTCCAAACATGGTTACCGCAAAATTCCCGGTAAAGCACCGATGCTTGAATCACTTGCCGCATCCACGCTATTGGCGACCAGGTGGGACCGGCGATCTGCATTCATCAACCCAATGTGTGGATCGGGAACGGTTGCTATTGAAGCAGCATTGCTGGCAACAAACAGGCGCCCGGGTTTGTACCGGAACAATTACTCGTTTATGCATCTGTGTGAGTATGAAGAAATTTTTTATGAAAAGGAGTTAAAACAAATTGAACAACAGGTAAAAGAAGTTCCTGGTTTAAGGATCATTGCTTCCGATATCAGTGAAGATGCCATTAATATTTCTAAAGTAAATGCTGGGATTGCCGGTGTTGAAGAACTGCTCGAATTTGAATTATGTGATTTTGAAAAAGCGACCGTGCCGGAAAACCAGGAGGGCGTAATTTATTTTAATCCTGAGTATGGTGACAGGCTGGGGGAGGAGCTTGCATTACAGGAAACCTACGGAAGAATTGGTGATTTTTTAAAACAAAAGTGCAAAGGATATACCGGTTATATTTTTACCGGCAACCTTGAGCTGGCTAAAAAGATCGGGCTCAAACCAAAGCGGCGGATGGAGTTTTATACAAGTAAGATCGATTGCCGGCTTTTTGAGTATGAATTGTATGCCGGTTCAAAAGAGGCCAAATAAAAGATTAATTTTTTTATTTAGATTCGGTGATAAAATATAAGATCGTAATACACAGATGGTAATTTTTGAACCTCGTTCAGTCAGAAGACCAAACTAACTCATGGCCAAAAAAAATATAAAAGAAGCGCCAAAGCAACCCAGGGTTGTTTCCCCTGCTATTGATTTTTTTGAAACCCTGGGCAACAAGTGCCAATGGATCGTGCTGGTGCTTTTAGTAATCATGGCTGTCATTGTGTTCAGGGATTTTTTATTTTTCGACAAAATATTTTTATATAAAGACATTGGGAGCGACTCGATCAACGGGTATTATCCTTTTTTGGTTCATAACATTCACTACTTTGAAAAATATGGATTTCCTTCATGGTCATTCGAAGCTGGGATGGGTCAAAATGTTTTCACATCGGCACTGGCTGACCCGGTTGATCTTTTATTTTATCCCCTGGGTGTAGAAACTGCCAGGAGTTTATTGGGTTATAAAATAGCAATCGAAGTTGTCCTGTCAGGATTTGTTTTTTATCATTACCTGCGTTCAATCAATATGGGCCAGTTCGTGTCTGTTGTTGGTTCATTGATGTTTGCTTTCAGTGGCTTTATGATGGTAAGCTCTTGCTGGTTTGTTTTCGCCCCGGAGGTTTTAACAATGCCATTCATATTGTTGGGCTTTGAAAAGCTGTACAAAAAAAATCAATTTTGGTTGCTACCATTACCGATTTTTTATATCACCCTCACAAGGCCCTTTGTACTTATATCACTCAGCATTTTTTTATTTTTTTACATAAGCTTCAGGCTTTTGCAAAATGATGAATTCAAAATTAAATCTTACCTGCTGGTATTGGGTAAAACAGCCCTTGTTGCACTTATAGGTGTTTTGATTGCTGCTCCCTGGCTGCTCGAACATGTGCAGGTAATGCTTGACAGCCCACGTGGATCTGGCGCTAATTCCGTAGCTGATGCCTTAAAAGCAGCGCCCATGTTTGCTTTTGCCGATAAATTACAATTAGGAACAGCAGTATGTCGAACTTTTGCTTCAGATATTTTAGGTAGCGGCATCGATTTTAAAGGTTACCAAAACATTTTCGAAGCGCCCTTATTTTATTGCGGTATCCCGGCTCTTTTGCTTTTGCCGCAGCTATTCTTTGCCAGCAGTAAAAAACAAAAAATTGTGTTTGGATCTTTCCTTGGGATTTGGATACTGGCAATTATATTTCCATACTTCAGGTATGCCTTCAACATTTTTACAGGAAATTACTATCGAAGTTTTTCATTTTACGTCGGCCTCGTGTTTACCATTCTTTCTTTGATGGCTCTTGATAAAATCATTATAGCAAGAAAAATAAATATCCCTGGTTTGTTTGTAACTGCCCTTGTTCTTTTGATATTACTTTTTTACCCCTATTTTGAAGAAGACGTGAAGGTAGCGGTCATTCGTAATTTTGTTGTGATAGCGATCCTGGCTTACACATTTTTATTATCGGTTGTACCTAAAATAAATAAAGCGGTACAATTCAGTTTTCTTGGGTTTCTTGTTATTGAACTGGTTTATCTTTCTTCCATTTCAATCAATAACAGGGACATTCTTACTACCGACGAAGCAAATTCAAAAGCAGGCTATAACGATTATTCCGTTGAAGCCATCAATTTTATTAAAAAACAAGACAGCGGATTTGTTCGAATTGATAAACGATATTCTAGTTCACCTGCTATGCATTTAAGTTTGAATGACGGTATGTCCCAAAGTTTTAATGGAACCAGCAGTTACAACTCGTTCAACCAGAAATATTATATTCAGTATCTAAAAGCCATGGGGATCATTACCGGCACAGAAGAGGCTGCAACACGTTGGGCTGAAGGGCTGAAAAGCAGGATCATACCCGAAGGCCTAAACGCAGTAAAATATGTTTTGACCAAATTCCCATTGGATCCTCAAACATTAGCGCTGTTTGATTCTGTTGCCAGGTTCGGGGATGTAACTGTATTGAAGCACAAATTTGCTTTGCCACTTGGCTTTGCATACCAGGCTGTTTTTTCACTCACTGATTTTGAGAAATGCAGCCCTACGCAAAAAGATTTCATGAGCATGCGTGCCGCAATCGTTCCTGATAAGAATATGAATGAAATGAAATCATTAAAAAGGCTAAGCATCAATGACAGCTTGCCGGTTCAATTTTTATCGCTGGAGAAGATCAAAACTTTAACTGATGAACTTTTGCCAAGCTCATTTCAAATAAAAAATTTTAAACCCAGGTTTATCAATGGTTCCATCAATATGTCGGCCCCCGGGATTGTTTATTTTTCCATTCCTTATGATGATGGCTGGAACATCAGTGACGATAAGAACAGGCAGTATAACAAAATACTATTAAGCAATGGTATGATAGGTATTTATCTTGATGCCGGTAATTATAACCTCAACCTTTCGTTTAACTCAAAGAACCTTGCAGTTGGTAAAAAGATTACCGTGGCAGGGTTGGTACTATTTCTTTTCCTTGTCTTCCTTTCAGTAAAATTTAAAAACAGGAAAACTGGAGTACTTAAAGTTTGATACAGGTTATTTGGTTGATGAGCATATACAACCTGGCTGTGAACTCTTGGCAGAAATCCTTCTTAAAAGCTAATGAAATTCTCCCCACTAATTCTCAACATGAGTAATATTATCCCATCGCTACTGGCTTTACGGTTGCAGTATGTAAAGTTTTTTCCAAAGAAGCGGAAGGGCATAATATTTGAAATAGTCCTCATGTATTATTCACCAAAAAATATTTTATGAATTACAATGATTTTTTTTCTGTAAGAACACTAAGCGTAGCGCTCATTAGCATTGGCCTTGCTACCACAGGATGCGATAACAATGATACGTCTGCGCCTGCATCATCCTCTGATACTTCAACTGTATCAACAAATGTTACTGAGATGGCACATGACTCAGGTATGGGTATGGCAGCCAAACCAGACAGCATGCCCGCCAGGACTGGAATGGGAACTGCCAAACCTAATCCTGCAAAAAAAGGAATGAAAGGAAGGGTTATGATCATGCCATCGCCAAAGATGTCCGGAGCCATGGATGCTGATAATTCAGGTGTTTATTCCAATGTAGAAGTGTATCCTTCATTTCCCGGTGGAACTGCGGGCCTACAGGACTATTTTGAAAAGAACCTTACTTATCCTGAAGATGCAAGCAGGGATGGTGTGGATGGAACAGTAAACGTAATGTTTACAGTTGACGAAACTGGTAGACTAACTGATCCGCATATTATGGGCGAGGCATTAGGATATGGTTTAGAAGACGAGGCATTAAGAGTTGTAAAAACAATGCCGGCATGGAACCCGGGAAAATTAAAAGGCAGGAATGTAAAAACACGTTTTACATTGCCCGTGAGTTTTCAATTGAATTAAGATTCTCTTATTGGATCAGCACGGGAGGAGAATTGAAACACAAAAAATTAGCAGGCTGATGAGGCCTGCTAATTTTTTATTGTAATGTTAAAAGGTTGTTCAGATGTTCATGCAGAAAATACCAGTCCTGCAAATCCTGTAATAACCATTCATCATGATCCCATTTTCTTTTTAAGATTTTGGTCAATGGCGTCCAAAAATTCTTCTGTATATAAATAATGTTTGCCGTGATCTACTTTATTTCCGTGGATGCATACGGCAAGATCTTTTGTCATCTTTCCACTTTCAACCGTTTCAATACAGACTGCTTCAAGATTGTTACAAAAATCGATCAGTGGTTGGTTGTTGTCTAATTTTCCACGGAAAGCCAGCCCTCTTGTCCATGCAAAAATAGATGCAATAGGATTTGTGGAAGTTGGTTTGCCTGCCTGGTGGTCCCTGTAATGACGCGTTACCGTTCCATGTGCAGCTTCTGCTTCCATCGTGCTACCATCTGGTGTTACCAATACAGAGGTCATCAAACCCAGGCTACCAAATCCCTGTGCAACTGTATCACTTTGTACATCACCATCGTAATTTTTACAGGCCCATACAAAATTCCCATTCCATTTTAATGCGCTTGCAACCATGTCATCAATCAGGCGGTGTTCATAAGTAATACCTGCGTCAGCAAATTTTGTTTTAAATTCTTTTTGATAAATGTCTTCAAAAATATCCTTGAAGCGGCCATCATACTTTTTGAGGATCGTATTTTTTGTAGAAAGATACAGCGGCCATTTTTTGCTAAGTGCCATGTTGAAACAACTGCGGGCAAACCCTGTGATGCTTTCATCGGTATTGTACATGCTCATTGCAACGCCATCGCCTTTGAAATTATACACTTCAAAAACCTGTGGTTCACCCCCACCTTCCGGCGTAAAAGTCATCGTAAGTTTTCCTTTTCCTTTAATAACGGTATCCGTTGCACGATATTGATCGCCGAATGCGTGACGGCCAACAATTATCGGTGCGGTCCAGTTTGTAACCAGCCTTGGCACATTTTGCATTACAATGGGTTCACGAAAAACAGTTCCATCCAAAATATTGCGGATGGTTCCATTTGGGCTCTTCCACATTTGTTTCAGTTTGAATTCCTCCACCCTTGCTTCATCGGGAGTAATAGTGGCACATTTAATACCAACTCCACATGCTTTAATTGCATTGGCTGCATCAATGGTTACCTGGTCGTCGGTTTGATCCCGGTATTCCATTCCCAAATCAAAATATTGAATGGGAACATCTAAATAAGGAAGAATCAATTTGTCTTTAATGAATTTCCAGATGATCCTTGTCATCTCATCGCCATCCAGTTCAACTACCGGGTTTGCTACTTTAATTTTACTCATGCGTCTTTATTTTGAGTTGCGAAAATACGAGGAAAAAAGATACAAGACGCAAGATACAGAATATGGAAATTTTTAAAATAAGAATGGTAAGTAGCCTTCAACAATATGGCTTTTCAGATTTTATAGAATGTATTATTGGAAGCTACTTCTTAATCTAAAACTACAGTCTATTGTATAGGTAATGTATGTCGGCGGAGCACCGATTAATATTCCTGAAAAATTACCTGCGAAGGAACCACCTGAAAAAGCATAATCCGTTATATTTATTGCTTGCTATAAAATGGCGCTACTTCCTATATAACCTGTGAAATTGCTAAAAGGGTTGGGTGTTTGGATTTTTATTTAGAAGTGTTTAGTGGAGAGATGAAAAAATGTGGCTAAAGCCATTTCAAGATGTTTGTATTGCCGTCGGCTTAAGCCGACGGCAATACTGAAGCCAACGGCAAGTTGTGGCTTTAGCCACATTTTCTTTTGCATGAATTTTAAATGTACAAACGCCCCTTGCTAGTGTTTGTTTATTTGAAAAGACTATAAATGCTTAATGATCTCATCTGCAAACTCACTTGTCTTTAATAGCGTTGCCTCTTTCATCAAATTATAAAAGTCGATTGTCACCGTTTTGTTTCGTATTGTTTTTCCTACAGAATGAGTGATCAATTCTGCCGCATCTTTCCAGCCCATATATTCCAGCATCATTACGCCGCTTAAAATAACGGATGATGGGTTCATCGTATTTGTATTTGCAAACCTTGGAGCTGTACCGTGTGTTGCTTCAAATACCGCATGGCCTGTGAGGTAATTAATATTTGCACCGGGTGCAATACCGATGCCGCCAACCTGTGCCGCCAGTGCATCACTGATATAATCGCCATTTAGATTGAGTGTGGCAATAACGGAATAATCCTGTGGTGCTAGTAAAGCCTGTTGTAAAAAATTATCGGCGATGGCATCTTTGATAATTACTTTTCCGCCAACAGCACTGATCTTCATTTCTTCATTTGCAACTGCTTCACCACTTTCTTTTTTTGTTTTTTCCCATTGGCGCCAGGTGTACACATAACCGGCAAATTCTCTCTCTGCAAGTTCGTATCCCCAGTTCTTGAATGCACCTTCTGTGTACTTCATGATATTGCCCTTATGCACCAGCGTTACTGAAGGCAATTTATGTTCTATTGCATGTTGAATGGCAGAGCGTATCAATCTCTCACTTCCATCTTTGCTTACTGGTTTTACACCAAGTGAAGTAGTTGCTGGGAAACGAAATGCTTTTACACCAAGCTCATCAACCAAAAAGTTCAACAACTTTGTTGCTTCGGGCGTTCCCGTCATGAATTCAATTCCTGCATAAATATCTTCTGTGTTCTCACGAAAAATAACCATGTTCACTTTCTCAGGCTGCCACATAGGTGAAGGCGTACCTTCAAAATATTTTACTGGGCGAAGACAAACATAGAGATCCAATTCCTGCCGCAACGCCACATTCAGGCTTCTTATCCCGCCACCGACTGGCGTTGTAAGTGGGCCCTTTATTGACAGTAAATATTCTTTAAACGCATCCATGGTTGCTTCGGGCATCCACTCGCCGGTTTTATCAAATGCTTCTTCACCGGCAAGTACTTTCATCCACTCAATTTTTTTCTCACCGCCATACGCTTTTTCAATAGCGGCATCAAATACACGCACACTCGCTTTCCAGATATCGGGACCAATGCCATCTCCTTCAATAAACGGAATCGTTGGATTGTTGGGAACCTGCAGCAAACCATTGCTGCCCATTGTAATTTTTTCTGCCATAATTAATTTTATTGTCCGGGCTTTAGATGATAATTCGGCTTCATTGGCGTCGTTCCGAATTTATCGGGATACATCAGATCGCTATGCAGCTTTTTTGTGTTGCAAAAGTACGATAAGCTGTTCTTACAAAACAGCAATTTACGGGTAAATTAAGTGAAGGATGATGATGGGAAGCTAAAGCCGTTTCATAAAGGATCTTTTATTGATCTGCTCCAAATCTAAAAATCCAGGAAGCTGTACCGATCCGTTCAAAGCCTGAAACAAGAGAAATATTTTTGAGTTGATGATCGTTGGTATCGCTATTTCCGACCTTATTTTTTATGAGATGCACTTCATTCCGGGCTGGCAGCAATAAAATATAACATGCAAAAGCCGGAGCAAGAACAAATGTACCAAAGTGCTTTTTAATAAATGTTTTCATCAGACGAACTTTATTGCATTCAGAATAGGAGGTCATTAACAATTTACGCCGCGGTGCTCATTCAGCGGTGCCCAGAACGCTCACGTTTTTTGAATGACGGCGTATATTGAATTTGCATGTAACCTTATAAACCGGATTATCCTTTGCATCGGTATATATTCCTGTATAATGGCCGGTAATAAATTCACTTGTACTGTTATATTCTGTAAGCATCACCGGATATATGGAATTGGTTTTTTTAAATAAAATCAGGAAGGTACCCGTAGCAGGTTCAAAAAATTCTATCGTTTCCGCCTTATCAGGTACCTGGTTCTTAAAATTTAACCATCCAAACCTGGTAGAGTCTTCATTTTCAAAATAAATAATTGCATTTTCAGCCTCATTATATTTAATTATATCTGCAGCAGAATTAAAATGATAATTCATTTCGTTAATGGCTATGTCCAGGAAAGATAGTATGGCAGATTCAGCCTCAGCTATATTATTGGTATTATTTACCTCTGTAGTAAGGGTTGGTGCAGCATGTTTTCGCTTTGATACTGCGTGGTCTTTGACAATAAAATGATTTTTGGTCATATTTATATAAACGGAATAAATTCGAAAAAGGGTTGGGTAAAAAAAACAGTTCCTTTACGGGGAACTGTCTTTTTTAGTTAAGTTTCATAGAGTGTTCTTTTTTTGGCATATAGCCGATACGTTTTAATTTGCTGCTCATGGTGGAAGGGTTCACCCTTTCTTGCTTGTTGCTAAACAACATGCCATTATAAGCCCCGCGATCATCATCCAGAAACCCTCATTTTATGAGCCCCTTTTGCTGCTATGCCAATGGCTACAGCAATCAGTAAGCAAACGCCCCCGTCAATGGGGCAAGCCGGATCCAATGGGTCGCAGCCGGGATCGCTGGGCAGTTGTGCTTTAGTGATCAGCGGGTCCATCATACAGAGAAATATCAGCATGGCCGGAATAAGAATATAATTTTTTATTTTTTTCATGATTGGTAGGTATATAGATACGTCATTCTTTGATAATAACTTCATTTATGTAGAAAAGGGTTGGGTAAATAAAAAAAAAGCTCCTGAAACGGAGCTGGTAAGGATCTTTATTTCATTTGTGTCAGTTCGATCTTTTTATCCTGAAATCTAAATGTACAATATGACTGGTTCCTGCCTGGTCAACCAAACTGCCGTCGAAATTACCGGCAGGTATTCTGGAACGTTTCCGTATTCAGTTATGTGCAATTACTGCTGTACGGAAGTACTCAAGACTGGGTCAGTAGCAGGTTGTTTATACCTTTATAATCACTTTATCACATCAAGAGCTGGGCGATGGCCCCGGAATAAAGGGAAATGCTGTGGTATTTAGTTCGGGATCGTTCTTACTGAACAACAGAAAGAAGATTAATAAAAGCGAGATAATGCCAAGTATTACCAACGTTCGCTTTAGTACAATTATTTTCATTTTCGTAGGTTAATAGTGTTGATCTGATGCAGGCGGGATACCAGGTGTTGGCGGAAATTCAAGGGATTGTGTCTATATAACTGTGCAAATGAGGTAAAGGGTTGGGTAACAAAGATTTTTTTTATCCTCAAACCTCCTGCGAAATATACGAGATATAAGTGCCGTTAGATTATGTGCAAAATACTCACCCGCTGTTGGCGTTTGAATCGGCATCATAATTTCCAAAAATCTATCAGTTAGATCGAAACCTAATCTGGTTTCCGGGATTTTGGACAAAATAAAAAAGCTTCCTTTTGAGGGGAAGCTTTCCTTTTATTGAAAGACTTTTATTTTTAGAAGTTTCGTCGTACCCGGAACGAACATACGATTGGGTAAGGAGTATTTGTTGGTGCTGAACCAGTAATTGTTCCTGTGAAATTGCCTGCAATGTACCCACCAACTGCCCCGTATTCGGTAATGTTCACACCAATGGGAGTTGTAACTGTTGGCTGATCATTGATGCCCGAAGAATTGAAACTTAGCAAATTTTGAACACTGCCTGCAATTATGCCAGCATTTTCATAAGAAAAATTCACAAATATTAAAGGAGCCGGGCCACCATCGTTACTTCCCCCGATATAAGACATAGTTGAGGTTCCATTACCACTTTGATAAAGGCTGTCTCCCGGTGAAGTAACATCCTGGAAGGTTAATCCTCCATCAACGGAAAAGTGAATGAATTCAGTTGTTGTAACGCCGCATGCCTGTAAATTACCAATTGTATTTGCGCCTGCAGTCAATGTGTAAGCTACCGGTGTGCTTTGTTGAGCTCCATTAATATCTTCAGCAATTAAATTAACATTCGTCGCACCACTACATAAAACGGTCGTGAAATTATATGCACCTGTATTATCTGTTGGATACCTTGTATAGTAATATCCATTTTGCACAACGATATACCCGTTTGTAACAGGATTGTTGTTGCAATCGGTTATTGTGCCGCTCACAGTTGCCGTTGCAGCAGTGCTAACTACAATATTGCCAAGGTCAACTGCCGTTGTTGTAACTGAAAATGCGCTGGTATAATCGGGTGTGCCACCATAGATATTACAGTTGCTGTAAACTTCAAGAGAATATGAAGTATTTGCCGTAACAAATACTGAAACATAACCGGTCCCATCTGTATAACCGCCGCAATGCGACCATGAATTAGGAGTAGTTGGCCTGATCTCCACGTATGCATTACCTACTGGTGAACCATCAGCATTGACAACGGTAAAGGTTAAAGGCACTGTTGCATTTGGAAGATCGCAATTCCAGTACGAGAAATGACTAACTTCTCCAACATAAGTGTTGCCTGTTTTTGTAGCACTGCCTTCTTCCTTCCATAATCCTTTGCTTTCGTCAAAGTACCATAAAGGGATAGACGAAGGTGCAGAGGAAGAAAGTAATGAAGAAAGCGGCATGGTGATCGTAGCTTTTTTGCCGCTTGCAACCTGCAGCAATTCACCTGCATCGCTTGTAAGTTCAACAGCCGCCATACCATAAGTGGTTAATCCTTTTAAAGCGCCATCAGCATCAATGCCGCGAAGATCACCTGGCATTATTTGAGTAAGATCTGCAGCTTCAGGATTGATCCAGGCTACAGCTACATGAACATTTCCTGTGTAGGCACTGCTGTTTGCAGCATTTACAACTCCATTTGCAGGAAGTGCAATGATCAAACCGTTTGACAGCGTAACATTTCCTCCTGAAGTTGAACTGATTGTTCCGGCATCTGCTTTAGGAATTAATTTGATCCGGAAGAATACAGCTTTATCAGCTTTTGCTGCATAGGTTTTAATTCCTTTAAAATAACCTGCCTTTGTAATGGTTACAACTGCTGCCGTTTTTACAACCTGTACATTCTTCACTTCAAAATAACCGTATTCGTCGGTCATGGTGCTCATGCTACCTACGTTTACGCTTGCATTCATAACTGCAACATTGTTTTCATCTGTTACATAACCAGATACGGAAGAATTTACTTTTGAATCCAGGTCAACTGGATCGGGGTTGGGGTTTGTATTTACATTGTCAATATCTTTCTGACATGAAATGAAAAATGCCACTGATAGCAATACGATCAGCGGTAGATAAAATTTCTTTTTTAATTGGACTAACATGATTTAAATTTTTGGTTTGGTATTGATTTAGAACTTACTTAAGAGGGGAGAAGTTGTGGCGATGCTGCCTGTTTTATAAAATATTTAAAATAAAAAAAGCTTCTCATGTAAATGAAAAGCTTTGTAAAAATGATTCAATAAATGAAGAGGACTTGAATTGTATTTGTGTTGCCCGGAAGAAATAAAAATATTAAATGCTGCAATTCAACCAGCCTGCGTCAAACTTAACGCCTTCATATTTTTTATAAAAATGGATTGCCGGTTCATTCCAGTCGAGCACCTGCCAAACCATTCCGCTGTAATTTTTTTCTTTGCAGGTCTGTATAAGTTTATCGAAGAGTAATTTACCAATTCCCTTGCCCCTTAATTTTTCCGTGACGATCAGGTCTTCAAGATAGAGGCGTTGCCCTTTCCAGGTACTGTAACGAATATAGTAGAGCGCAAAGCCTTCTACCTTTCCATCCATTTCCGCAACATAAGCCCACCAAACCGGGTTTGGGCCGAAACCACTTTCAACAAAATGATCGGTTGTTACCGTAACTTCTCCAGGCGCTTTTTCATACAGCGCTAATTCGTGAATAAGCTCCATCATTCTTTCGCAATCTGCTTTTACGGCCTGCCGGATAATTGTACCCATTTTTCAATAATTGAATTGTGTGCCGGGTAAATGTAAAATTTAAAATGTAAAATCACCGATTATTCTTAAAGGAAAATATTTTCTTGTCTGAACTAATTTACTTTTGCATTTCATATCTCACATGCTTTAGAAAACATCAACATGAAAAAAATCTTTGTTCAATATGCCCATTATAATGTGTGGGCCAATCAGCTGATAACAGAATGCATTGTAAATCTTTCAGATGAACAGTTGCATAAAGAGATCAAGAGCAGTTTCCCCTCCGTCTATCTTACGCTCCTTCATCTTTGGGATGTGGAATCTGTGTGGTGGCAAAGGGTAAAATTACAGGAGGTTGTAGAATGGCCAGGCGTTCATTTCGACGGCTCGGTTTTAGAACTTGTAAATAATTTAATGCGACAATCAAAACAGTGGGCAGAATGGATCGATATAGCCACTGAAACGGTGCTTGAGCATGAATTCATTTATAAAAACTCAAAGAAGGATCAATACAAACAACCGGTTTACGAAGTGTTGCAGCAATTATTTAATCACCAGACCTTTCATCGTGGGCAGCTTATTACCATGTTGCGGCAGGTAGGACTGGAGAAGCTTCCAGGTACCGATATCATAACTTTTTTAAGGAAGAAGTAGCCCTTGTTTGGTTTGAGGGTTTAAAAAGAAATGTTCAATGTTGAATGCACAATATTCAACACTCAACGGAATCGCGGTTGTATATCCCTGCATTGAACATTGAATATTAAGCGTTGAATATTGAATATTTCAATTGAGAAATTTCTAATCTTGTAATGCTTATCCTTAATTATGATCTATCATCGTTAAGGTAATCCCATATGAACCATCCGCAAAATACCCATTTCCTCCACCGGTATCTGGTTGGTATTCGCTATGAAAAAACTTCCGGTACACCAACCCGATGCCCAACGCATATTGTTCCTGTCCATAATTTACTTCGCTATAGGCACCTGGATCATCAGGTATGCCAACCACTTCGTCCCGTTGATTTACGGTTAAAGTATTTTCAAGATTAAAAGAGCCCACCGTGGCAGGTTCAGCAAGTTTATCATAAACATATTCCCAGCCTCCGAGGTATTTTACTTCCGAGTTCAAAGAATAAGTGTCAATATATTCGTTTCCACTCCATGTTGTTCCATTTTGAAGTGGAGTAACAAGCTTTACAAAGCGCATATTGTTTTCAACAAATTCAACAGCGTCTTTGCTGTCTATAGACCAAAAAGTGCCTGAAGGCTCCCAGGGGGCAGAATCATTCACTCGAAGAAAACGGAAAATGCGGTAAGCCGGCCTGCCCCGATTGTCAGTAAGCAATGAATCAACTACGTATTTTGCCTGGTAAGAATGGGTTTCAGCACTTGTACCAAAACCTACATAAACAATGGAATCAAGTTGATAAGTAATGTATTTACCTGTTTCCAGTGGATAATAGTCACTTAATTTAAGCCCGCCATAATCATCCGATTTCTTTTTACACGCAGAAAAGATGAAGAGAAAAATTACCAGCGGGAGATAAGCAAAATATTGTTTCATAATAGTTGTGTAATGAAGTAGCATGGATATAAAACCCTGGCAAATGTAAGAAGAACCTGTTTTGTACTAAGATGCTGCTTTGGAAATTGATTGACTTGTATTTTTTTTGAACATTTTATAGTATCAATATGCAACGCTCAATCTTCACTACTTAACGGAAATTGCTTCATGGCATCATTGAACATTGTACGTCGAATATTGAACATTTCTTCATCCACAAAAGTCTGCAAACAAACCCAACAATCAACCGGCACCCGGCACAACCGGCTCCGATCTTTGGATGATCCCACCACCGATCACATCATCCCCATCATAAAAAACAGCACTCTGCCCCGGCGCCACGCCTTTTACCTGATCATAGAAACGAACATTAATGCCATTTTCGTATGTATAAAGATTGCTCAGAGCGCCTTTGTCTTTATAACGGATCTTGGTAAACGCTTCCATCCCATCTGTTATTCCATCAAATTTCATCCAGTTGAGTTGATTTACCTGCATATCTGTCTTGTTGAGATCATCTTCATTACCCAAAACAACTGTATTGGTCTCGGGAATGATCTCTGTTACAAACGCAGGTTTTCCCAGCGCAATATCTAGTCCCTTGCGTTGCCCCACAGTATAAAAAGGATAGCCTTTATGTTTACCAATTATTTTGCCCGAAACATCTACAAAATTTCCGCCATTCACTTTTTCTTCAAGCCCTTCAACCTTCCGTTTTAAAAACCCCCGGTAATCATTATCCGGTACAAAACAGATCTCATAACTCTCATTCTTCTTTGCAAGTTCAGGATAACCATAATCGTGTGCCAGCTGTCGTATAGCAGATTTGCGATAGGTTCCCAATGGCAGCAAAGTACGTCGTAAAAGATCCTGCTGCAATCCCCACAAGGCATAACTCTGGTCCTTTGTTTCATCGATCCCTTTCCTGATAAAATACCTGCCATTGCTATGCTGATGCACCTGGGCATAATGGCCTGTTGCAATAAAATCGCAGTTCAGTGCATCGGCTCGTTTTAACAACGCCCTCCATTTGATATGCGTATTGCACATCACACATGGATTGGGGGTTCGGCCTGCAATATATTCTTCCACAAAATTTTCGATCACAAAATCACCAAATTCTTCCCTGATATCTAAAATAAAATGAGGAAATCCATGCTGAACCGCAGCCATTCTCGCATCATTGAAACTATCCAGGTTGCAGCAGCCGGTTTCTTTTTTCCCGGTTGTACCTACACTGCTGGCATAATCCCATGTTTTCATGGTAATTCCCACTACATCATAACCCTCTTTGTGAAGCATTAAAGCGGCCACGGTACTGTCTATACCGCCACTCATGGCCATTAATACTTTGCCTTTCTTGCTCATTTTGCAAAGATACAAACGTGAATCGGCAATCGGCAATCGATACTGGTCAGGGGCTGTCGATTTATGGAAAATCTATATACTTCTTAAATAAAATTTTGATATGAATGGTTTGGAGTTTAATTAAAGCATAATACCCCGAACAGAAAAGGTTCAGTTTTTTTTTCACATTCGCATTTGTTAAGCACGATTGCCGATTGCCGATTCCCGTTTCCCCCTTAATTTGCAGCCATGCAACAATATCTTGAACTCCTGCGACATATCATGGATACGGGCGCCGATAAAAGCGACCGGACAGGTACCGGTACACGAAGTGCATTTGGTTACCAGATGCGGTTCAATTTGAATGATGGCTTTCCCCTTGTTACTACCAAAAAAACACATTTGAAAAGTATCATTTATGAATTGCTCTGGTTTTTAAAAGGTGATACTAATATTGCCTGGCTAAAAGCAAACAACGTACGAATATGGGACGAATGGGCCGACGAAGATGGAAGCCTCGGGCCTGTATATGGGAAACAATGGAGAAGCTGGGAAGGTGCTGACCTGGTTGAGGTGGACCAGGTAGCAGAGCTGATCAAACAACTAAAAACAAATCCCGATAGCCGCCGGCTGATCATCAGTGCCTGGAACGTGGCAGATCTGCCAAAGATGAAATTAATGCCCTGTCATTGCCTGTTTCAATTCTACACCTCTCCCGTCCAGGGAAATGGAAGACGAAAATTGAGCTGCCAATTGTACCAGCGTTCGGCCGACGTATTTTTAGGTGTTCCTTTTAACATCGCTTCGTATGCTTTATTAACCATGATGATCGCCCAGGTTTGTGATATGGACCTCGGCGATTTTGTCCATTCATTTGGCGATGTACATTTATACAACAATCATTTTGATCAGGCAAAGCTACAACTGACAAGAAAGCCCTTTGCCCTGCCGCAGATGAAAATAAATCCTGCGGTAAAAGATATTTTTGATTTTAAGTTTGAGGATTTTGAATTGCTCAATTACCAGGCGCATGCGGGGATAAAGGCGGAGGTGGCGGTGTAAGAAGCATGCAAATAAGGAATAAGAAAGAATGAATAAGTAATAAGGAAGTGAAGCACGTGATGACCCTTCTACAATCGAATATTTGCACTCAACTAAAAATATTTAGGACGTTTAGATGATTCTCAGAGCCATATTTTTACCTCGGGTGTCCTGATCGGAAGATAAGAAGCATTCAAATAAGGAATAAGAAATAATGAATAAGCAATAAGGAAGTAAAGCACGTGATGTTGGGAGATTAAGGACATAAAAAGCTGAGGAATTTCTCTTTTTTGAGTTTATTTTATTCTTGAATTTTGTTTCTTATTTTTTTATAAATGGAAACAAAAAAATTTGATCTCGAAGACAGGCTTATAAAGTTTGCATGTATCTGTCTTAATATTTGCGAATTATTACCAAATACAAAAGCAGGGCAAAACCTGGAATACCAGCTAAGTAAAAGTTGTACAGCACTTGCCTTAATATATGGCGAAGCACAGGCGGCCGAATCTTCAGCGGATTTTATTCATAAAATAAAATTGGTTTTAAAAGAAATAAGGGAAACACGTGTTAACCTTCGAATTATCATTGAAAAGCCATTTCTGACTTCTGAAAAAATTATACTCGCATTAAAAGAATGCAACGAATTAATGGCCATCTTTTTAAAAAGTATTGAAACAGCAAAAAAGAATCTCCAAAAACAATAATTTATTTGCCAATAGAAACTGCATTCATTTTTTCATTCTTTACTCATCATTTCTTATTACTTATCTCTTTTGTAGAGCTGAAAAGCAATAAAGAAACTTCATTTTACTTCCTTATTCCTTATTTTTACTTCCTTATTTCTTATTCCTTATGCTTTCACTAATCGTCGCCGCATCCACCAACAACGCTATTGGCAAAAACGGCCAATTGTTGTGGAGTCTTCCAAATGATATGAAGTTCTTTAAAGATACCACCTGGGGTATGACGGTGATCATGGGCCGTAAAACATTTGAGGCTTTAAATAAAATACTTCCTGGCCGAACAAATATTGTAATTACCACACAGCAAAATTGGAAAGCTGAGCATGTGTGGGTGGCAAAAAATCTTGATGATGCTTTGCAACAAGCTGAAACAACGAATTGCAAAGAAATATTCATCATCGGGGGCGGGGAGATCTACAAACAAAGCATGGAAATCGCAGACAGGCTCTACATGACACGGGTACACGCAGTATTGGAAGGCGATACTTTTTTTCCCGAGATTGATGAAAACAAATGGGAGCTGAAAACAAACGTTGATTTTCAGCCGGACGAAAAACATGCATATGCATATTCTTTTCAAACCTGGGATAAAAAAGAAATGTAAAATGTAAAATAATGAATGTAAAATGTAAAAGTTATAGATCATATTAATTGATTAGACTTCCAACATTTTACAGCTCCACTTTTACATTCTACATTTTATATTTTACATTTTACATTTTCACTCTTGTATTCCAAATTTCAACTCGCAAAAAAATACATCAGTTACTGGCTGGCCGCCTCCAACGGTAACGGCCACGGTATCCATTCTCCCTTTGTTTTTGAATTTGTGAAATTTGTATTGAATGATCAAAAAGAGTATCCCTGTTATCCAGAGATAGAATTGCTTCGAAAACAATTATTGCATGATCATTCAACTATTGAAGTAGAAGATTTTGGCGCAGGTTCAGCAGTTATTAAAACAAACATAAGGATCGTGAGTAGGATTGCAGCATCCTCTTTGAAGCCTAAAAAATTTGCTCAACTTTTATTTCGTATTGTTCAATATTATAAACCCGCAACAATTGTGGAGCTGGGAACTTCGTTCGGTATTTCAACAGCTTATCTCGCAAAGGGAAATCCTAAATCGGATGTATTTACCCTTGAAGGTGCAAAATCAATCTCAGCTATTGCAAAAGAAAATTTTCAAACCCTGGGATTGCCGCATATTCATTTGATCAATGGCGATTTTCAACAAACGCTTCCGGAATTATTTTCCACCATTTCAAAGATTGATCTCGCTTTTGTAGATGGCAATCACCGGAAAGCTCCAACGCTCGAATACTTTACGAAGATGCTACACCTATCAAAGTCATCAACGATTCTCATTTTTGATGATATCCACTGGAGCAAAGAAATGGAGGAAGCCTGGTCACAAATTCAACAGCACAAAGCAGTCACGCTCACCATTGATTTGTTTTTCATCGGCCTTGTTTTTGTAAACCCGGATTTCAAAGTGAAACAACATTTCAGCATTCGATTCTAAAGCCAATTCAACAACTATAATAATATTGCCGCAACTTTCTTGTTGCTTATTTTACATTCGTTATTTCTTATTTACCTGATTTCCCTATCTTCGGAGCAATTATTCTTTATGATCATTGGCCTGTTAAAAGAACCTACACCAGAAACAAGAGTATCGTTATTACCAGAGCATATTTCCATTTTAAAAAAATGGCATGCTGAAGTGATGGTAGAAAGATCAGCTGGAGAAAAAGCCTTT
>JBDSBG010000130.1:0-23743 GCA_039921685.1 Ferruginibacter sp. | reverse complement strand
TGTAAAGTTGTTTTTTTAAACCTTATAATTTATTGATAGGAAGTGTTGATTGATGTATCTCGGTTCGTGAGGACACGAACCGAGGCGTTAGAAAACATCTTCCACCAGGGTGGTCAATATTGCCGGAATGTCACTAACAAAACAAACTTCCAGGGGTGGTCAACATCACCGGAACAGGTGGTCAGCATCATCGGAATGAGTGGTCAGGATGGATCAGAATATACACTACTACCGAATATTAGAAAATACTGAGGCATTTATATAAGTTATTGATAGGAAGTGTTGATTGATGTATCTCGGTTCGTGAGCACACGAACCCAGGCGTTAGGCCGGGCAGAAGTAATTCTATGTTCCCGCCTGCACAAAGCCGCAAAGTTGTACGCCATTTGTCCGACTCAAGCCGATGCAAATTGCAAGACCTATCTTTCAAGTGGATAAAATTTAAAAATCATTTTAACATAAAATTCCACGGTAGTGGAAATTTATAAAACTATCTTTCATTTTAATACTATTAGAGTTATGAAGAATAAAATAAAAATTTTACTGACAGTAATTGGCTTATTTTTTTATCAATCTCAAATTTTTGCTCAGACACCAAATTACACAGGAACTTGGGTACTAAACTTAGACAAAAGTAAATTAGAAGACCAACCAAATGGCTTAACAAGCAGTCTGTTTATAATAAAGCAAGACGGTGACAAATTTAGATTAACCCGGTATCACATATTTGGCGACAAAAAAAATAAAATAAGTTTTAAGATGGTTGCTGATGGAAAGACAAGGAGAGTAAAAATATTATTTAGAGGCAAATTAGAGCAGAAAGAAAATAGTTTACAAGCAACGCTTTGGAGAAAGAATTTCTTAAATATTGTCAATTATAAATTTGGGAGTGGTCAAAATGAATTTATTGCTGACGAAGTATTTACAGGCAACCCCAAAAACCATCATAATATATGGGTTTTCGACAGGGAAATTTCAAAATAGATAAACAAAGCCGTTCTCAATTCTAATTAACAAACTTAGTTTAGACAATCAAAATATTCCCATACCTCGGTTCGTGTCCTCACGAACCGAAATCGTCAATTTTTGTGAAGTTGTTTTTTAAACCTTATAAGTTATTGATAGGAAGTGTTGATTGATGTATCTCGGTTCGTGAGGACACGAACCGAGGCGTTAGACACTGTTTCAATTTATCTCGCAAATGGGAACGAGGGGAAAAGAATGGAAGGGGAGACAAAAAAACTGCTGCGTATCCTAAGAAGCGGGCATCGGAAAAATATCAAAATAAACTTTGAAAAATTTTCTGAAGAAAACCATGCTTCAATCCTGCACCAGGCAGCTTACAATGCTTTTATAGCGCTATAAAAAGCCTGCGAAAATTCGATAATATTTGGAATATTCCGGGTCAGCCTTGCCTCCCGCTTTTTTGCTGCGTCTCTGCGCAGCTGTTACCTGTCAGCAGGGTCGGCATTAGCACTGCAATTGCCTCTTACTAAATAGAATTCAATAGAAATAAAAATCCTTTGTCTTAAGCCTGTCGTAGACTTGCATGGTTGTGAAAGACACAATTGATCATTCCAATGATCTTCACGAACCATTAATTTGCAATCTTCCGCTTCGTGGGGATACGAACCGGGCAGTAGATTTGTGGTTTTTTTCATTTTGATGCCTAGCCAATACCTCGATGAATGTGGAAGAGTGTTAGCCCACCGGTGCGTTACAATTACCACAGCGAACCATCTAAAGCCTTCATGATTTTTTGTCTTCGGCTATTGGCGGAAAAAATTTGTTAGAGAAGCAAAAAAAATATCAATAGGTTTTTTAGATTGATAGCCGAAAAATTGTGCCGGATCCCGGGTTTGTCTCAAGGGAGATTTTACATCTGATCGCTTTTGCAAGATCGCGTATCATATGAAATCCAAAACCAGTCTTTTCGTTTTGCATCATTACATCTGAAAGAATTGCTTTTGATTGTTCCGTGCTAAGTCCGGGACCATTATCCGAAATGGATAGTACGGTCTCGGTTCCTTGTTGTGCTGCCTTCCATGATACCACAGCTCCGGGCTTATCCCTTAAGATCTTAATCGCATTTGAAGTTAGGTTATGCATAATCGTTTGAAGATAATTTACATCGGTGCTTACCATCATATCACCCGGATCTTCTATTTTTAAGTTCACATTTTCAATGCTGGAGAAGAAACTTTCGATGTGATCAAAAAGTTCTCGTACAGCAACCTGTTTAATTTCCGGCCTGAAGTTTTCCATTTGTCCTTTGCTCCACAACAGCATAGATTCCATGGTTTCCAAAAGTGCGCTTGCGGAATGGCTGATCTTCTTTTGGTGTTCAGACTTTTGTTCTGCGCTTAACATGCCGGGTTCATGTTCCTGCATTTCAAGAAAGCTTACCAGGTTAGCTACAGGCCCACGAAAATCATGACTTAGGATCGCGAAGAATTTTGCTTTCAATTTATTGGCATCGTCCAGTTCTGTATTTAATTTTAATAATGTGGTGTTGGTCCTTTTGCGGGTAAGGCTTTGCCAATAAATCAGGCCTCCGATTATTGCAAGTAATCCAAGTCCCCCAAGAAGGGCGAGGCGTTGCCGGTTGTTTGCAGCAATTGATAATTTATTCAGCTCGATTTCTTTATCCCGTAAACTGATTTCTTTCTCACTTATCAGCGCAGAAATCTTATTTTTGTTTTCCTGTGAATACATTGAATCCTGAATCTTTGTGGAAATTCGTAAATATTGCAAGGCGGTTTTATAATTTCCTTTAATTTCCTGCAAGTCAGCGTACATTGCGGAAAAATGGTAATACATATATTTTTCATTCGACTCACCAGTGAGCATCATCGCAGTATGAAGGTAATTTTCAGCTAAAGCAAGCAATTCGTCGCGGCTTGCAGGAATTGCCCCGCCGGGTTTTATATGATGCAATGTGTCGTAACGTACAATGTCAAGGTAAGCTCCTCCCAGGTTGCCAAGATTATTAATGGCTATTGAATGCATGGGTGAAAGACTGTCCCACAGCAGTTTTGCCTGGAGGCCTTGTTCAATGGCATTTCTGAGGTTAGATTCTGTTACCGACAGATATGAATGAATTACGGCCTGACCGATTTGATTGCCCGTTGCATCATAAATAGTTAGAGCTTCATTGAAATACCGGCGGGCAGCGGCCGTATCCCCTAGTTCAAGTTCTGCACATCCAAGATCCCGCAAACTGCCGGCAGTTACATCAGGTTTATCAGCTTTTTTTGAAAATTCAAGGCCTTTTAAGGAATATTGGCGAGCCTTTTTAAAATCCTGTTGATTGAAATACAGAGAATAAAGAGAATTGTTAAGAGAAGCAAGCATATAATAATTTTTAGTCCCTTCAGCAATGGCGAGCCCTTCCATCAGGTAGCCCAATGCTTTAACATCATTTGTAAGACTTAGCTGCAAGCTACCCAAATTATGAAGGGCGGAGCATTCGCCTTCTTTATTACCGATCTCCCTGTTAAGGTTCAACGACTTTTCATACATACTTACTGCAGTGTCGAATTGAGCTTTGTTTTTATACGCAATACCCATTACCCGGTATAATGCTTCCATGCCCTTTTTATAGTTTAAATTTTCAGCTAGTGCCAATCCGTTCGTGCAATAGTAGATCGAGGAATCGACATTCCGATTGCTATACATATTTGCAATCTGGTGGAATAACTTCACTTTAGAAGTGTCTTCCGGCGTTGCTGAAAAAGCTTTTAGCAATGAATCAAGCTTTAGTTTTCCTTTCAATTGTGCGTTACCGTTATTAGAGCAGAACAGCAGTAAGGTAAAATAGAAAATTCTCATGTTGTCTTTTTAATATTTTCTAAAAAATGTTTATAGCTTCTTCCTATCGGCAAAATAAAATCATTCACATGCAATTGTTGAGCAGTGATCTTATGAATAAAATGTTTTTGCACCGCATAGCTTCGGTGAATGCGAATAAAAGTTTTGAAAGCAGTTTGTTCTAACAGGTTTCCGAGTACGGAGAGTACACAATATTTTTTTTGTTTCGTTACAATACTTGTATAATCTTTAAGTGCTTCCAGATAAATTATATCGTGAAGCTGAATTTTAACCTGGTCGTGACCCTCCTTAATAAAAATAGCATCTGCGCCAAGGCTGCATTCAAACAATGCAGATTTTCTTTTTATTTCAAGATAATATTGAAGACGTTCCATTGCAATGGCGAACCGGTCTTTTTGTAAGGGCTTTATTAAAAAATCAAGCGCAAACAATTCAAAGCCTTCAACCGCATAGTCGGGGTAAGCAGTAATAAAAATGCAGGCCTGCGACATGCCCGCCTGCCGACGAAGTTCAAGGCCGTTCATGCCGTCCATATCTATATCAAGCAATAAAACATCTGCGGGTGTTTTTATTAATACCTCTAACGCTTCATCGGCAGAGGCATACACTCCGCTGATTTGCAGAAAAGGAAATTTGCGTGCATACATCAGCGTCGTAAGCCGGTCAATTTCGTTATCGTCTACAATAATGGTACTATACGCTCCGATGCTGTTACTCATAAAAAGTATTCAGTGCTTTCCAAATTTAATGTTATAAGATGAAAATATCTAATATTTGATATTTTTGATTTAATATCCCACATTTGAAATAAGAAACATTCGTCTACTGGTATTGGTGAGATTATAATTGGGTTGATCAGATACTATCCCTTAAAAAACTAAATCTAATCGAAGGGAAAACCAGCTAATTAGTATTAGAATGCTTCCCTTGAGTAATCGTAGGTAACCTTTTTAACTCAAAAAATGCTCTTTATCTATTTAAATGGGCATTTGTCGATTGCCTCTATCAAGCTACTCTTAATACCTGTAGGTTTGTATTGAATGACGATAAAATCAAAATCATGCTACCAGTTTTTTTTTCGCCAAATCCCCTTTTAAAAGATTTTGTTGAGAACATTGCTATACTTGAATATGATTTTACGGAAGAGCAGCCCCTTTCGCCGATATATGCTTACGTACCAACCTTTACCCGATTTCTTTGCTTTTATATGGCTGATACCGTTAAAGTAAAAAAGAAGGATGAGCCATTTAAAGATCGTGCCCGTTCCCTGATCATTGGTTTGCAATCAAAGCCTGTTGTTTTAGACCTTGGGAGAAAACATCTCACTGTTCTGGTTGCTTTGAAACCTTCTGCTATGTATAGGCTTATTGGTGTTGCGCAGGATACAATGATCGACCTTGATTTTGATGCAAAGATATTTTTAGGACAGGAAATCGACGGACTGCTGGAAAGTATGATGAGTACAGCAACGCACATTGAAAAAATTTCAATCATCCAGGAGTATCTGCTCACAAAATTATCAGTATTAAGACCTGCAATTCCATTTGATGATGCAATCAACCGATTATTGGAAGCTGGAGGAAATATCAGTGTGGAAGAAATTGCCACTATAGCTTGTTTAAGTACAAGGCAGTGTGAACGCATAAGCCGGGAGCGGTTGGGTTTTAGTCCAAAGTTGTATTGTAGGCTGGTGCGCTTTACCAATGCCTATCAATACAAAGAAACATTCCCTGCTGAAAACTGGACCAACATTGCGCATAAATGCGGCTATTTTGACCAGGCGCACCTGAATCGTGATTTCAAATATTTTGCAGGAATTAATCCTGGCACCATTAAAGAAGCTTCGCTCGAATCCTCGGTGCGTTTTCAAATCGTAGGCATTGAAGGCGCATTCAAATGAAATATAACTAAAATGTCGTATTTGTACAATTTTCCTTGGAAGCATAAGAATACATTTGAACGGTCAACAGTTGAAAAATTATTTTTTATTATTTAAAATATACAATCATGAAATTTTTAAACTTTACCCGGCTGCTTTTTGCGTGTACCCTCGTATTGGGTCTTTATTCTTGTACCCCCGATCAGCCACCTGTGATACCGGATGACAAATTATTGCTTACCGAATATCATACCCAAACACAGTATATTGATGATGGTTATGATGATTATGTAAACATCACTTATTCGTACGGGCCAAGGCAGGGAAATTTCTTTTTCAACTGTAAACCAATCCAGTCCATCAACTTTGTCGATTACGGCGGATCTTATAACTACACCTATGAAAACAGTCGCCCGGCTACATTGATTGACAATGGCAACCCTGGTAGCGACCAGGGGCTGTGGAAATTTTATTATGATAATAATAACCGGATTTTCAAAACGGGATTGGCTTACCAGGTGGCAGCCGAGCCAACTGTGTTTGATTTTTTTGATTATGATTCAAGAGGGAATGTTGAGTATGCTTATCGGGGAGCTACGAAAGAAACGCCAAATTTCTACATGAAATATCTATATAACGCAGCCAATAAACTTGTGGGAACTGAATTTTATACACCCATTCCCGCGGGTAAGGAGGATGTTGGACAAAGCAGTTCTGCACTTCCCGGTTACAGGGTAACAGTAACAACCACGATTACGAGTGACAATAAACGAAATCCATTTCACCTGCAAGGCAGCATTCTGTTTTACCACTCTAATTCCGGTAAGGGGCCGTTCCGTGGCAATTTTGCAGATTCATACATAGCGATCATGGATAATAATCCTTTAGAAGTAGTTTATAATTTTGTTTTGTCAGGTGACGTCATTACTCACACATTCAGTTATACTTACAACAATAAAAAATATCCGGTTAGCAATACAGAAAACATCAGTGACCCACTGTATTCTGTTACAGGAAACATCAGCCGTACGTCGCAGTTTGCATACATTAATAATTAACTGATTTTTAAACGGCCCTTCAAACAAGGGCCGTTTTTCACTTCCTGGGTTTGTAATTTTTTTTTGCCTTCGGCGGCATGGTGATCCTATTGCCCTGCAAATCCAATTTCTACAATAAGTTAATCCTAAAAAATATTGATTTCAATAATAGAATTGTACACTAAATACCACAACATGAAAAAGTTTTTAATAGTATCATTATCATTACTCGCAAATGTTAGTTACGCTCAGATTATAACTACTACGACCAAAACAGTTCCTCCGTCAAAGGCAGAGAAAAAACTCCCCAATGACAGGTCAGCATCGACTGGCGGGGGTGGGAATATGACAAAAAAGCTCCCAGATGGTTCTAAAATACCAACAAAGTTGCTGGCGACTAAACCGTTGGTCACTACCTTAGATGGAATAAAAATATCTACATACCTAATACCTGTAAATGGCAATCAGTCAACTTCTCGTAAAGCATCTGATTCTAAACCCAGAGTTCGGGAGAAAGGTGAGTGTGACCAGGAAGGATTAGATTGTAAATGTTACAGCGTATCCTTAAGTCCGGCATCTGAAAATTTTGATGCGCCCCTTGCTGATAAAATGGCATTTACCTATCCCGGTGCTGCTTACAATTATAGCGAGTATATCACAAATAATACATCGCCGCGACATAACCAGGCTGCAAGGAATCCGATAATTCTGCAAGTGTCTTCAGCATCTGGATCTGGTCAACAGAAATTAATAGCTGACCCGACGAAGAATAATTTAGACGAAGCTGTTGGCAAATTGAAAAATGCACTGCCGGCACAAGCATCCAATCTTACAACTGAAATAAATGTGCAGACCATAGTTAATGAGGCAACTTTCGCATTGAATGTAGCCGCAGGTGGTGGAGGCTATGGGTTTAAAATGAATGCAAAATTTGGCATGACCCGGGACTCCAAAAAGACATACATGAGCATTGATGCTAAACAAAAAAATTATGTCATTACAGCAAACCTCCCTGACCGGGCCGCCGGTGGTTTTTATGTGGATCAAAACGAAAATAACAAAAACGAAAATGTTTTTATGTCATCGGTAACCTATGGC
Organism: Ferruginibacter sp.; assembly: GCA_039921685.1. Classification (GTDB taxonomy): domain Bacteria; phylum Bacteroidota; class Bacteroidia; order Chitinophagales; family Chitinophagaceae; genus Ferruginibacter. Next base: position 15,898 of record JBDSBG010000130.1, on the reverse strand, counting down.
CGCCGCGTGATCGGTGTAATTGAAACGGAATTGGACCAGGAAAGTATGGAAGTAGGAGTTAAAGCATCGTATGACGGCTTTGGAGCAAGCGCAAATTTAGGTTTGGGTATAGTTGACAAAATGAGCACTGCAAAAACATCAGTAAAATTATTGTTTATTGGCGGCAAGGGGGATGTTATTACAATTCCTAATCCTTCGGCCTCTTCTGTTAAGGCTGCAATTGATGGGTGGCTTACCAACACATCTTCACAATCGGCAGTACCAATTGAATTCACATTTAGAAATATGAACAATGTGGGCATGCGCTGGGAAAGTGTAGCTAATAATATAGCCTATGCACAATGCGTTCCTAAACCGCCGGCTGATGTGAATCCCGCAGACATCAAGTACAAAATATCTTTCAAATTATTTTCTATTGAGAATCAAACAGACGGAAATGAAGACATCCACCTCGGCCTTCACCAAATGATAGCGATGCAAGGTGCAAAGGGGCGGGTATTAGCCGATAACTTTCAAAAAACGAAAGGTTATTTAGTGTACTGGGGCGGTTACCGAATGCCAGGTATGCCGTATGAAGAGCCACGAACTTTTAAAAGATCAACTTCGCCAGATAAATCTGCAGGTTTCATTGTAACGCAGGAGGATATAAATAACGGAGCATCATTAAAAATTTCGACAGATTATATTGCTATGGTTTCTACAAGAGCCCTGGGCAAAACCAATGAAAAAGCTATATCATATTCAGAAGAATACAGCCTGCAATCGGTGATTGCGGATCCATCATTTAGAAAGCAATCTATAAATTTTAATAACCGGGTGTTCGTTTTTACTTATCAAATTGTTGCTCAAAAATTATAGCACGGTGACGGGAGCTGCGTGAATGAGTTTGAGAAAATTATTTTAATACCAATAATAGTAATTTATGAAAACATATTTTTTAATTGCATTATTTTCTTTTGCAGCAAGTCAATTTGCTCAAGCGCAATGTGATGAATTTATTTCGGATCAACAACTGCAGCCAGGCATGTTTGCCATATCAAAGCTGTTAAAAGGCGATTCTCATGATTATGTAGCTGAGATCACCGCTGTTGCAGGGGAAACATTTGAGTGTCGATTTCTGCATTCTAATTCTGAATATAAATTTGTTGAATGTAAAAAATCCATTGGCTCTTCAAAATCCTCCATGCAGGCCAAGGTGCATTCTAATAAAGGTGGAAAATATTCTCAAGGAACCTTATTCGAATTCAATTTCTTTATGGCTTCACCAGAGCCCTGCAATTTTGATTTAATGAATGATGAATTGTATTATGTTATTGCAGAATTTCCTGATAGAAAAAGCTATTTGGGGCGTATGGAAAGAGTAGATGAAAATTTTGTAATTGAATTCCGGCACTCCGGTAGTGTGTATACCTTAAATAAAAACCGGACTGTGATTGCTGTGAGAGGTGGAACTTATGCTAAAGGTGATTTAGTTATTCTTAAACATGCACGGAGGTTAATATTTTAACTATTTGCATCTGTAATTTTTAAGTAACCAGCGACCAATAGTTGACTTATAGTAGCAGCTTCTATAAAAACATTTTTAATAAATTAAAAGAGATACAATGAGGATAGTACTATTATTTATCTTTTCCACTTTAATCGCTCCATCGCTTTCTGCTCAATGCATAAAAACCATTCAAAAAAACGGGCTGGAACCCGACATGTTTCTTTGGGGATATATGGGAGATGATTTAAAAAAGATGTATGTCGCAAAAATAGAAAGCGTTTCTGGCAATGGGTTTAATTGTAAATTTTTGCATTCAAATTCGCAATATGTATTTGACGGGTTTACACCATTCATTGGGGGAAAAGCATTGCAGAAAGCAACCGTCAATTCGAGCAAAGGCGGTAAATATCCCAGGGGTACAATATTTCATTTCACGGTGTTTGTTGCAGATAAGACTGGCATATGTAATCTTGATTTGGAGGACATACAATTCCAGGAATGTATAACAACGTTTAATGATGGGCGTTCATATCTTGGAAACGTGATGAGAAATAAGGGTAACTATATCGTTAGCTATTATCATTCATATAGCATATATGAATTTGATAGCAACTGGGTGATTAAAGAAGTAACCAACGGATCTTACAAAATTGGTGAAAAAGTGACCAGCCGATATGCCCATTCGGTGGACTTCAAGTAAAAGTAAAATATTTAATTCTATCAAAAATGGGAATTGAAGAAGTCTCCGAAAATTATTCAGGTGCATTCTTAATAAAGCTGAAAAATTTCCTCAACGAACCTTCTTCGATTTAAGTTTCTTTTTGGCTTCACCCCCAGGCTTCCATTTTGGTTTAATGATGATGACCTGTGTTATGTGATCGCAGAATTTCCTGATAGGAAAAGCTATTTATGGCGCACGGAATAACCGACAGAGTATAGTTGACTTATGAAAGGGGATATCTATAATAAAACATTTTTAATCAATTAAAACACATACAATGAGAATATCACTATTGTTTATTATTTCAACTTTGTTCGTTAAGTCGCTTACTGCTCAGTGCATTAAAACCATAACTAAAAGCGGGCTTGAGAAAGAAATGTTCCTGTATGGATTTATGGGAAATGATGTGTACAAGTTTTTTGTCGCAAAAGTCAATGAAGTATCTGACGATGTTTTTGTTTGCAAATTTTTGCATTCAAATTCGGAGTATGTATTTGATCACTTTAAACGGTCTACATATGATAAATCAATGATGCAGGCGACAGTAAATATGAACAAGGGTGGTAAATATCCCAAGGGTACAATATTTCATTTCCTTTCGTATATTTCGGATCAGGGTGGAATGTGTAACCTTAATAATGTGGAGGAGATTGAATTTCAGGAATGCATAACCACGTTTGCTGATGATGGGCGTTCCTATCTTGGAAGTGTGACCAGGAATAAGGGGAACTATAAAATTACCTATTATCATACAAACAGCGTATATGAATTTGATACTAACTGGGTGATTAAAAAAGTTACAAAAGGAACCTACAAAATTGGCGGCAAGGCGAGAACCGAATATGCCCATACAGTTGAATTTAAGTAAGGAAGTACTATGCAGCATCTCGGAAAAGAAATTACTATGCTGGCAATGCGTTCTTAGAAACTTTCGATGAGTATCCGCTTAAAAATATTTATGAAATTCAATTTATTTTTTTTCTTTTTTTACTCAGTAATCTTGCCCCTTTGTGTTTGTAGTCAGAATACACAATCTGGCAATTCAATAAAACCAAAATCTGGCGAACTGCCTGTGTGTATCAAACAACTAATCAGACATGTCTCCAATGGCCGAAATTCCGCCACACAGTTTACTTATCAAAAAGCGGTTATTTTGGCCAATGGCAAAAAAATATACTGCTTACATAACCTGGCGGTTATTGGTTGCGCCTCGAGGACCCCTGCAGCAACAAGTTATTATGATGATTCCTGTCGCCTGATTGCAAGATTTCCGGATAATTTTTTTATCAAACAACTCCGGAGACCCTTTCTCGCCGTTGGATACAATCCGAATGATTTTCCTGAATCTTTATCAGGTGATTACCCTGCTTATTTTGCAAATCTCCCCGATTCATTTACTAACAGCGCCAATGGAGTTCAGGCTTCAGGTTCCTCGGAAAACCAATTTCGTAAAAAACGGGTGTTTACGATAGGGCAGATCTATGACAGCACAATAATATTTCAAAACGGGGATGTGATTATTATTTCTACACAAGAAGGGTTAAGTCACTACCGCAATAAGAAACTACTTCATACCTATAAAATAATACCTGGGCTTAGAACACAGTTATATCAGTTACAAAATAGAGTTGCCGCTTCTTCTAAAATTGAAAAAAGGAAAATCATTTATTATATGGGAGGCATTAAAAAGTATATAGATATTTCTGCTGGCCAATTGCTTGTTTCAGTTGCCGACTATGAAGATCCACTCAGGTCATCGGATAACAAAGTTGTTCTCATGGAAGTTGTATGCGAGGTATCTCCTAAAAGCTAACATAGATTCATAATACATAAAATATAAAAATGAAAACGTTATTAATATATATTTTTCTACTTACATTTTCTTCCTCCCTTGCTCAAAAAAATGAATCAATCCCTTCGGCCAGGGAAATGGATTCAGGAGATACTTCAGTTATAATTATTACCCCATCTGACAAGCCTTTGCTCAATCCCTTTTTCATTGAAGGAACAGCCCCGGCTTTTAAAAAATTAAAACTGATATTGATTCCTACTTCAACCTTGAACCCGGGTAAAATAAATAAATCAAGTGAAGCGTCCCGCTATGCTTCCACACAGGTTGTATTTGTAGAGTCTGATAAGGACGGTTTCTGGAAAACTGCCAGCCAAAAAGTTCTATTTGCTAAAAAGTCAGCAAAAAGAACGCTCCAGGTTAAAGTCTATGAAAGTAAAAGTGGTTTTAAATCGGAGATACTGGCTGAGAAAACATTCTTTGTAGACCATTCTTCAAACACAGAACTACCTGCCGAGCCAGCACCCACAAAGCCGCCAGCGGCACCAGATAAAGAAGGGCGCATTTTTATCACAGAAAAAATACCTGCAAAAAAATCAGACACTCAACTAAGTATATTAAAACCATCCAACAATGGGAAAGTTCGGGGCTTATGTACAATTTATGGAAAGGCACGGGCAGGTTCAAAAGTAGAAGTTTACATCAGCAGTCAATATTTTAAAACGGGACACGATAACCAGGAGAGACTCAGTAAAGGTGAAGGGCCCATTAGCAGAATGAATAGAAAGTTTCCTCTAACCACTGATAGGGGCGGGAATTGGATCCTTCGGGAAATAGACCTTACAAACGCCGGGTGGGAAGAAACCTTTACAATTAAAGTGACTTCAGAAGATGGCAATTCTAAAACGATCGAGGTTTATGATAAAACCCATCCTCGTAATATCGACTAATTTTTTTTCTGCTATGTGAATTATTGATCTATCAGCAAAAGTCCTGCTTGAATAAAGTATTGAAAAAAATTCTTTAATTGACAAAGTTCAAACATGTCTCGAATACCCGATCCCGTATTCGTGCGGAGAGGAACTTAACTCCTCTTGGACAAACGAGCTACTGCAGCAAATTGCATTTTACAAATTCGGCAGATATCATCTTTACTACCCCTTGTTTAACTTATTGGAAAACAGATAAAATTTCCAGAACTAAAGTCAGCAGATTATACCAATTAGAATTACACTGGTCCGTGAGCCAGAGCAGTAATACAAATTAAAAAAATTGATGTCGCTCATCATTCACCGACTTATATAATAAAATTTACCGCAATTACTTTTACGGTAGAATATAATTCCAAAAGTATGCTTCCAGTCCGGCCCTCCCGAACATACTAAACCGCCGCCATTTTCTTTCCAAAGGTAAATACACTTCTACCGCTTCCTTTTCAGGGAAAAGTTTATAATCAAATTTTGTAAATGCCCATGCGTCGGTTGGTGTCCTCACGAACCGAAATCGTCATTTTTTGTAAAGTTGTTTTTTTAAACCTTATAATTTATTGATAGGAAGTGTTGATTGATGTATCTCGGTTCGTGAGGACACGAACCGAGGCGTTGAGCTCGTGTATAATCCTTACTAAAAAAAAATTATAAAAAGATAGGTTTGTCAAGTTTTATTGCGATCCGGTATGCGGCATTCATCAATCCAACGTGGCTGTATGCCTGAGGAAAATTGCCCCATTGCCCACCTGTTCCTTCATCAACATCTTCACTGAACAAGAGCAAATGATTTGAATATTTTAAAAGTTTTTCAAATTCATTTATCGCTTCATCAATCCTTCCCACGCTTGCCAATGCTTCCACGTACCAAAATGCGCATACAAGGAAAGTTGATTTTGGTTTTCCAAAGTCATCAGCATGGAGGTAGCGATAGAAAAGGCCGCGTTCAGTTTTGAGTTCTGTTTCTAAAGCTTTAAGATGGCTTTTTGCTTTTTCTGACGTAGGATCCAGATAATTCATCATGATCAATTGCAAAGTACTTGCATCCAGGTGGGGGCTATTTGCTGCATGAGTATAAACTTTTCTTTTTTCATCATAACAGCTTTCAATATGCGCTGCGGCTTTTTGCTGGAGAATATAGGCTCTTTTTTCAAGCAGCAGATTGTCGATGGATCTTGCCATTTTAATGGCCGCCGCACAACCTGCCCACTGGAAAAGATTGGAGTAACAATGTATGTGCTGTATATTTCTAAACTCCCAGATGCCTGCATCTTTCTCATCAATAGTTGCCTCAATCTTAGTTAGAAGATATTCTATCCACTTTGCCGAGTCTTTTCTTTCGGTAAAAATGAATCTGTGATCGGTGTATAGCGGCAACAGAGAGATCAATACCTGACCGTAAATATCGTTTTGTATGTGCTCATAAGCCTGGTTGCCTATTCGCACAGGTTTATTACCCAGGTAACCATCAAGATCCAACTCTTTTTCAATTAATTTTTTTTCTCCTGTTATTCCATACAACGGCTGGTACCTCAATTCATCGTCAAAGGAGAGATCAGTTATATAGGTAAAATAATTTTCCAGCTCTTCAAAATGGCCAATATGATTCAGGGATGTCAAAACGTAATACGTATCACGCAACCAGCAATACCTGTAATCCCAATTACGGCCGCTATCCTGGTATTCAGGCAGGCTGGTTGTACTGGCTGCAATAATTGCACCTGTGTCTTCATACTGGTGTATTTTCAAAACAAGTGCAGAACGAATTACATAGTCCTGATGAAATTGGGCGATACTTGATCGTTTTATCCATGCCCGCCAATAGAAGATTGTTTCTCTTAGAAAAGTTTCGACAGTACTGGTAAGTGGCGCCTCCAGGTGTTCGCCAAAAGTGAGGACAAGGTATTTGTTCTCATTCAACACAAAGTATTGTTCATCGATCAAATAATTAATAGGAATATTGGTTGTTAGCCTAAGGTTTTCATCGGTGCCGGTAAATTCTATATGATTGCTCCCGCGATGACTTTTATATTTCGTGCTGCCGTAATCATAAACTGGTTCACATTTTACTTTTATTCTGGGGGAACCAACAATTGGTTCAATTTTCCGGATTAACATTAGTGGCTTATAATGTCGTTCAAACTGTTGAAATCTTGGCGCAAAGTCTGTGACTTTGTATTTACCGCTATTGCTGCTGATTTCCGTGCATAATACATTTGTATTTTCAAGGTAATACTGGTGCGATCTGAATTCATCCTGTGGAATAATGGAAAATTCTCCTCCTTTATCATCGTCGAGTAATCCGCCAAATACGAACGAGCTGTCGAACCTTGGCCAGCAAAGCCATACAATATTCGTATTCTTATGTACATGAGCAAGATAAGAGCAGTTGCCAATCAGCCCCATTTTATATTGTTGTTTTTCCATTGTGTTTTTTTATTTTCAGTTGAATCAGGTTGCTGCCACTTCATTATTTTTTTTGCCATTCTCAGGTGTTGACTTTATTTCTTCTTCTTTTAATACGTCTTCTATATATCCTTTTTTTAGTCGATCATAAAATGAGTGTTTGTCAATAAGCATAGCTGCTATGTTTGAGATCAAAGCTGCAAACATCAAATGAAAAATAACGCTATGCCTGTCCGTCATTTCCAACACAAGGATTGCGGAGGTGAATGGTGTTCTTGTTACGCCGGTTAGAAATCCCACCATACCACTTAGAATAAGGATGTTCGCATTCGCACCCGTTTCATTAAACAGCCCAGAAAATAATGAACCAACAGATGCCCCGGCCGCCAATGAAGGCGCAAATACTCCGCCCGCCGCACCGGTGTTGAAAGCAATTACCGGCCCTATAATCCTCATTAAAACAGTATGCCAGCTAGCAAACTTATTATCTGTAAAAAGCTTTGCATTCATAAGGTCCTTGCCTGATCCGATTATTTCGCCATTTAAGAAATAAGCCATGAAAGCAATCGCAAGGCCTGCACAGAGAATAAAAAGTACTGTTTTTCTTACAGAGAACTTCCTTTTCCATTTCATAATTCCCAGGATAGCCTTACCCATAACAGTTCCGCTTATCCCCGCAGCAATGGCAACAAGTGCAACGGCGAAGTAAATAGAAACATTCAAACCTTTCACTTCGGGATAGCCCAGGTACAAATAAGGGCCCAATAGCCCCTGTGCTGTAAGTCCTGCAATAATTACAGCAGAAAAGAGTGCTGTTCGGAAATAACGGATATGAATACGTGCCAGTTCCTCTACCGCGAAGACAATCCCTCCAAGCGGAGTATTAAAAGCAGCGGCCAGTCCCGCCGCTGCTCCTGTAAGTATGAAACTTTGCTTGGATAATTTAGCCCATGTTGCTGGTATCCATGTGTACACAATTCGAAATATAGAACCAGCAACCTGGATGGTTGGCCCTTCTCTTCCAATGGCTCCACCGGCAAAGATCATCATTAAACTGGAGGCAATTTTTGTGACCATGATGCGCAAACTTAGGAGCCTGCCGATTTTTTGCTCATTTTTTGGGCCGCTCAATTCTATTGCAGCCATTACCTGGGGTATTCCGCTTCCCTTTGCATTGGGCGCAAACAATTGTACGATCGTCCAGGCAAGCAAAAAACCCAGCGGTGCAATAATAAAAATCATCCATGAATGCGAAAGCAAAATATTTTGAAGCAATCCTTCTGTTAAATTGAATAACCTGGTGAAACCTACTGCAACCAGCCCGACAAAAAGTGACGCTATCCAAAAAGGAAAAGCAATTTGCACATTTCCTTTTAGTCTTTCTGTTATTATTGCATGATAATAATATTTAGATTTCCCTTTCATTCCCTGCCTGGTTTACTACTTTCATAATTATCATTAGGCTAATCAGAGGCGACAGAAAGACATCTTAAGTTTACTTTCTTTACCGGATCTATTGCGTACAAACCCAAAATCAACTGTGCTTTTCAAAGGCACAAACATTCACGACTGTCAATGCTTTAATTCGAGTGCAAATGAATTATAATGTAAAGTTTTTTCTTATCGATGTTCATATCCTGCATGTGTTTTTTGAAATATAAAATAGCACCAAACTAATATGTATTCAAAATTACCCATAGGGATGCAGTTTACACTTGTACTCATTGTATTCTAATTGTATTCTAATCCATTGCTAATCTGTTTTTATGATTGCTTTACTACCTTCCGAGCCATGGAAAAAAGCTTATTCATCATATCAGGGAGGCTGCCTATAACTGTAAATGACCATAATGGCGTTCAACAGGCATCCGGGGGTTTAATTACTGCGATTCAGAGTTATTTAAAAATGAATAATAATACATTATTCAACGAAGTCTTTTGGGCTGGTATCCCGGGATGCAACAGGGCAACGTGGATATCTTTTGCAGAACAAATAGATGTGCAATGTTTTAAATACATACCTGTGTTTACTGGAGCACAGGAGTATGAGGGCTATTACAATGGCCATTCAAATTCGCTGCTATGGCCACTATTTCATTACTTTCCTTCATTTGCTGAATATAGCGTTGACAATTATAATTTCTACCAGGGGGTAAACAAACTTTTTGCAGAAACATTGTTAAAAAAACTTCGTCCAAACGATGCCGTTTGGATACATGATTATCATTTGCTTCCGCTTGCCGCAATACTCAGAAAGGAAATGCCGGAACTTTCGATAGGTTTTTTTCTTCACATACCATTTCCATCTTTTGAAATATTTAGAATGCTTCCAAAGAAATGGCAGGAAGACATGTTAAACGGTATGATGGGAGCAGATCTTATCGGCTTTCATACAATAGACTATGCCGCTCATTTCCTTGAAAGTGTGTTGATGGTATTGGGCCTTGATAATGATCATAATGTAATTTACCATGACAACAGGCTTATAAAGATCGACGTCTTTCCAATTAGCATTGATTTTAAAAAATTCAATGATGCATGCGGCAACGATGCAATCATTGCACTAAAAAAAAGCTTGAAAGAGAAAATGGCAGGAAAGAAAATAATTTTTTCGGTTGACAGGCTCGATTATACAAAAGGCGTTCAAAACCGACTGAAGGCCTATGAATATTTCCTTCGGCAAAACCAGGAATATATTGATAAAGTAGTTTTCATTTTAGTAATCGTACCTTCCAGAGACAGCATAGCAAGGTATGCGGAAAGAAAAAGAATGATCGATGAACTAATCAGCAATATCAATAGTAAAATTGGTAATATCCACTGGTCGCCTGTTATTTACCAATATAACACATTGACTTTCGAAGAAATGATATCCTTGTATTGTGCATGTGATCTTGCACTAATAACACCATTGAGAGATGGGATGAATCTTGTTTCAAAAGAATTTGTAGCAAGCAGGAGGGATAAAAAAGGAGTGCTTATTCTCAGCGAGATGGCAGGAGCAGCGAGGGAGTTAACTGATGCATTGACAATTAATCCAAATGATATTTTGGAAATGGCTCAAAAAATAAAAGAAGGATTGGAGATGAATGAAACAGAACAAACAACACGTATTGAAAATATGCAAAGGCGTATAGCAAATTACGATGTCCAGGAATGGGCTAATGATTTCATTACCGAACTTATAAATATCAAACAACGGCAGCAATCTTTCCAGGTAAAGTTTCTTGATGAATTTTCGAAAAGAAATTTAATGGATGCATACCGGTATTCAAAAAAGAGATTGCTGTTACTTGACTATGATGGCACACTAGTACCTTTTTCATCTACTCCTGATTTAGCCTTACCTGGTAGGGCATTGTTGGCATTATTGACTAAGCTCGCAGCGAACGGAGAAAACGATGTTTTTATAATAAGCGGAAGAAGCAGTTCATGGCTTGAAAAACATTTTGGAAATCTTCAGGTGGGGCTTATAGCAGAACATGGTGCAAGATTTAAAAGAAAGAATGAAAATTGGGTAACCGAAATTCAAACCCACAACGAATGGAAGGAACAGGTACATAATGTGATGGAGATGTATGTACGCCGTTGTGCCAATAGTTTTATCGAGGAAAAGGATTTTTCCATGGTTTGGCATTTCAGGAATGCGAATGTGGACCAGGGAAAGCTTAGGTCATTTGAATTAGTAAATGAATTAAATGATTTTATGCACAACAGGCATCTACAGGTTTTAATGGGTAATAAAATTGTTGAAGTTCGTCAAAGCGGAATTAATAAGGGAAGTTTCATTAAGAAGGAAATATTGAATGATAATTATGATTTTATTTTTGCGGTTGGTGATGACCGTACAGACGAAGATATGTTCCGGACACTGATGAATAAAAAGAACAGCTGGTCAATAAAAGTAGGACCAGAAGCATCCTTTGCAAAATATAATCTCTATACAGCAGAAATGGTTACAAATTTATTGGATGGATTAAATAGCATTCCTTTCCCGGAGTTTATTCGATAATTAATTTAATCGAATCTGATTTTATCCTGTACTTAACCCAATTCTGAAGTTTTAAATAATCGGCTTTTGGCAAAGGCTTTTTAAATTTTACTATAAGCATAGTAACAGTATCCACCTTTGTAGTATCGGCATAATAGATAGGGGATTGGGAAAGAGAATAGCTTAATAACGTCGGATAAAGGCTTTTTAATTCCGGGCGAATATCGGGCTGATCAGCTTTTAATTTTTCACTAGGTGGGACAATAGTATCTTTTTGTTTTTCATCCTTAAATACATCTTCAAGGATGCTGGCTTTTATTTGAGCTATATCAATTTCCTGTTTGGCATTTAGTCCCTGGTGTACAACGAGCCTTGTATTCTTCAATCCATAACGGAGTAATTTTTTTCGAAGAGAATCAATCGTACTGTCCGGTAATTCCTGTCCTACCAAAAGCAGTTCTATCAACCTGGTCTTTCCGTCTATCTTGTAATTCTTGTTTATTACCTGTGTTCTGGCAAACCGGAATTCTTTTTGAACAAAATTCTTTGCACTTCCCTCAAAAATACTTCGTTCAACAATTTTGTATGCAAGATAAATGCTGGGGAGTACAGCCAGGGAAACGATGAGCCATATATAACGGGTTACTTTTTTTTCAATCTGTTTTGTTTGGAATTCTTTTTTAGTGAACTGGAGCCTTTTCGCAATCAGGAACGTGGCAACACAAATACAAACACTGTTGATAAAAAACAGGTAAAGAGCCCCCAACAAATAGTACCAGTTCGCTGTAGCAATTCCAAATCCGGCTGTGCATAGGGGAGGCATCAATGCTGTTGCGATAGCCACACCAGGAATCACATTGCTTTTTTGATTCCTTGTACCCGCTACTATACCAGCGAGGCCGCCAAAAAAAGCTATAAACACATCCCATAGGGAGGGATTTGTTCTTGCCAGTAATTCTGAATTAACTTCATGGATTGGCGTTATGTAAAAATAAACCGCCGAGGTTATGATGCTGATAACTGCCGCAATTGTCACATTCTTAAACCCTCTTTTCAAAAGATCAAAATCATTTATTGCAACCGCCAATCCAACGCCCATGATGGGTCCCATCAAGGGAGAAATTAGCATGGCACCTATAATAACTGCAGTCGAATTAACATTCAAGCCGATCGATGCGATCATGATAGCAAATATTAAGGTCCATAAATTTGTACCTTTAAAATTTACATCCCGGTTTATATTTTCAATAATTTCATTTTCACCTGCTTTATCTTCAAGCAGGTTAAACCGATCTGAAAGAAATTTCTTTATAACAGCTATGAGTTCTTTCATTTGCGTGTTTTAGTATCCGTTAATTCTTTTGCCACTTTATCCAAAGGATCAGTGTGTATAGTCAGTACTGCGAAAATGCAGTAAATATTAAAATTATATTACGAAAGAAATATAAAAAACGGATTTTAAAAAAAATAAGTACCCTGATTAAAACGCTACGAATATAAATGCAACCCTTCTCTTTAATATTTTAAAACCTGAACAATTAAGAACACAAAATTCGGGAATGATGGGCAATACAGGATAGCAAGGATACTTTATCGTTCACCGACTCATAGAAGATAATTCCAAAAGTATGCTTCCAGGCCGCCCTTCCCGTACGTACTAAACCGCCGCCATTTTCTTTGCAAAGGTAAATATACTTCTACCGCTTCTTTATCAGGGAAAAGTTTGTAATCAAATTTTGTAAATGCTGTGCTTAGATAACCAGTGTAGTACAGCGGGATATGATTCGCTAATGCGTAATCCATTTTCTTTAACATGAGGTATTTCCCCAAACTGTATTTTTTGTACGAAGGCCGATAAAAATTCATGATGCCACTGATTGCTTCTTTTCCTTTATCGAAAAAACCAACGGCGATCAAAAGGTCTGCATCCCTTATCTCGATCATCCAGGAATCGTAGGGATTCCCACAATCATCGGCATGCAGGTACTTTGTACAGGTGCTTGCTACAGCAAAATTTACATACTCCCGGTAAAGTTGGTACAATGCTTCGTGCTCGGAATTGATAACTGCTCTTTTGTACTGCACTTTGAAAGCTGCACATTTTCTTCGGATACCCGTTGCAGTTTTGTTTTCTTTGATCTCATTTAGTTTTGTCCTCAGCCAAAAAACCGGGGATCCTTTGCCTTGTTCATCAAAGCAGGTGAAATGTGTTGTAAAGATGCTGTGTTGCATGCGGTAGTACCCCGCAGAGAGATAGTCGTCGAGCATCACTCCAGTGAATCCGGCTTCACCGGCAGAAATATATTCGTCGTTTATCATGCTGGTACAAATTACCTGAAATAATCTGAAAGCAGCGTTTGCGAATGGATAAAACTTACGCTGACTTTTAGAAAAACCCCATTTTGTGTAATGGTTAGCTTTACGTGAAGCGCAACGGATCAGGCACATTTGCGTGAGGCGCAACTAAATATTTAAGAGGTGGAAAGGAACTCAAAGCATCAATGGAAACAGTTACGCTGCCGGGGTTGAACGTAGTGGAAGTACAACGCTTTCGAATGGAATGTTAATCGAATCCAATAATACCAATTAGATTAATACTTGTCTGCCGATAGTCAATCTCAGCCTTGACAATCCTGCTGTCATTATGAAAGAACTTAATGTTCACTTTATTTGATCTGCACCATTTTCACGCTGACATATGCTGAACATCCATTGTGCCTTAAACCTGTTTGCTTATGAATTTGGTAACAGGCAAATCTCTAACCAAAATTCTTCAATTTTTAATACAGCTTTTAAAAATTCATTAATTTCCAGTGGTTTTTTTATATAGCTGTTGCAGTGGTTTTCGTAGGCTTCATCAAGGTCTTTTTGACTGGATGATGTGGTGAGCATAATTACCGGAATTTTTTTTAGATTTGGATCATTCTTGATTTCCCGCAAAACTTCATGGCCATTAAATATGGGGATGTTGATATCCAACAGAATAAGATCAGGCTTTTTTGCATCTTTATAGCTTCCCCTTTTAAACAGAAAATCAAGGGCTTCCTGGCCATTTTTTGTAACAGTTACTTCAGATCTTACTTTACATTCTTCAAACGCATCAAGGGTAAGTATAATGTCCCCTTCATTGTCTTCCACCAACAGGATGTGGGCCGGCTGCATTTTTTGATTACTCATATTATGTAGTTTTTAGTATGGTTAAATAAAATACAGTGCCTTCACACTGAACAGACGCCAGCCAAATATCCTCTCCCATCCGTTCAAAGAGCCTTAATCCTTAGGGAATATTTTGATGCGGCTCTTTTAAATGACCTGCTGGCAGTCTTCAAAATCTTCTTAATGATTTGTAGTCAAATTTTTTTGATTCGGAAGGTTATTTACTTGATTATTTTTGATAAATTTTATTTAGTTTTTGGCAGGGTAAAATAAAACGTAGAGCCTTTCCCCGGATCAGATTCTAACCAAATGCGGCCGCCTAAAAATTCAACATGCCTTTTGGCAACAGAAAGGCCTATGCCGGTTCCGGAATACGTATCCTTGTTGTGCAGTCTTTGAAAAATGACAAATATTTTATCATAAAACTGAGGGTCTATCCCTATACCATTGTCTTTTACAGAAAATTTCCATTCGTTTTCAAGTTCTATTGCATCAATCTCCACTTCAGGTTTTGTTTCTTCCTTACTGTACTTAATCGCATTATCCAGCAAACAATGCAGTATTTGGGTCATAGCTGCTTTATGGGTGTTTAATGCAGGAAGTTTTCTGGAAGTTATGGACGCTTTCTTTTCAGAAATAAGGTTTCTTCTTAAAGCTTTAAATTCATCAAGCAGCTCATTAAGATCTACTTTTTCTTGTCCCTCTGCAGGTCTGCTTGCCCTGGAATATTGCAATAGGTCAAGAATGATTTGTTTCATCCTTTTGGCACCATCGGTGGCAAAGTGAATATATTGCAATGCCTTTTCGTCTAACCGATCTGCATATTTTCTTTTCAATTGATCCATAAAGCTCGAAACCATCCGTAGTGGTTCCTGTAAATCATGTGAGGCCACAAAAGCAAATTGTTCTAATTCTTCATTGGAGCGTTTAAGTTCTTCTGCGTGAATGCTTAAAGATTTATTCAGTAATAACAGTTCTTCCTCGTAATTTTTACTTTCTGTAATGTCTCGATTTGTTCCCACAAGCCTTACCGGTAACCCTGCATTATCCCGATACACAATGGCATCCGCTTTAATGTAATGGATTGTTTTATCGGGCCATACAACTCTGAATTCCGTATCAAAATTTTTTCCACTCCTGATAGATGTTTGCAATTCTTCGGCTGCACGGTTCAAATCTTCGGGGTGAAGCCCTCTTTCCCAGGCATCATAGGCACCAGAAAAATTATCCGGATTTATCCCGTAAAGTTTATACATGTTTTCATCCCAAATCAAACTTTTGTTTTCAATATGGTAGTCCCATATTCCTACATTGGCAGCTTGAGTAGCTAACTGCAGGCGTTCATTTATACGTTGTATCC